>JBBQUX010000010.1:0-52091 GCA_038212135.1 Bacteroidales bacterium
CCGAAAACGATGGAGGAACTGGCGCAAACGGTTACTAACAGGGCGTTGTCGCTGGTGGGAATTAATGTGGATGGGTATGAATGGGGAGATGAATATTTATCAAGTAAACCCTAAAGTAATCTGGCTTTTTTGAGTCAAATACTGCCTTGTATTAAGAAACATTCCAAATTACATCAATCCGTATTCCCTTTTCCTTTTTTTTGGATTAAGCGCATAGGTAGTCCTATTACAGCTTGGCAGGTTATACGCGTGTTTGCTTTTGGATACCTTTTGTTTTTTAGTTTGATAATTTTGCAATGCGAAACCTATATTTTTGCATTGCCGATTTTGTATTTATATAATATACTGTTAAACAGAAATATATAGCAGATAACAGCGGTCAGCTTGTTGATAAAATGTTAATAACTTAATTGATTTTTTTTTTTAAAAAACGAGATTATCTGGTGTATATTTGTGCTTGAAATACGTTTTAGTATTTATAGCCTTTTGTAGTTTTTAATTCTGAATTAAATTTAAAATTACCCAGAAACCAAACCTTTACTTTTTCCGAACAACTTTTTTACAAGAATACTATACCTTAGGAATCAAAAATATACCTTTTGCAATGTAATAACGATTAAAAACCTACCCTTACACGAAAGGAGAATAAACCCGGCAGGCCATCGGTTACAAATGTTTGCATATTGCAGGCATATGGAGTATTGATTTACAACGTAACAGGATTAAACAAATAAATATAAGTTTCACTGCCTTGTATTACCGGCAAGGGGGAGATGGCTGCCTTAACCGTTGGAAGTTTTACAGCAACCGCTCCCCTGCCACCGGTAACAGGCGCAAAATTACAAAACTAATCTATGAAAAAGAATGTTCTTTACACTGTAATTTTAGTATTGGCTTTGGGCCTATACTCCAGCGCATTTGCCCAAATGAATTATTGGACAACGCCACCTTACAAATTCAATATGAACTCAACTACACCATTTCGAAGTACGTTACCCGGTATAGTATCACCACTTGAACCTTATGGAGTGGCCAATGGAGCGTATGATCAGAATGGAAACCTTTTGTTCTATATAAAAGGTGATAAAGTTTATGGGCCTACCGGATATACTCCTATTGGTAAATTAGGGGGTTATAACGTAGCAGATTGTATCTATAGATTTACTACAATATCATCAGAAATTGCTATTGTACCTATACCCGGATCATGTAAACAATTTTACATAATATATGGTATGTCTAACTTCCAGGATGGATTTGTTCTGTTGTATTGCAAAGTTGATTGTTCTGGTGCTAGTCCGGTTATTATCAACAACAGCACTGTAGAAGTAAGTTGTCCACCTGATTATACACATTCTAGGGAGCCTGAAGGATTTTTTATTTCTTATGGTTCGTATTTGCATACAGCTTTAGCAGTTTCGAAAATATATACCGGATCGGGGTCAACTGCAAAAAGATTTTTATTTGCAACTGGAAGAACTACTTATGACCAGGGAGTTATACGCTGTGTTATCAGCAATACGGGGATTAGCTCACCTACTCAGGTAGTTACTTCTAAAACGCTTGGATTCTCTGATGGAGACTTTGAGAGTTGGGAAGCAGAACTTTCCTGGGGATCCAATAAATTTGCCTGGATTGATCTCTACAACTCTGATATAGTTCATGTTATTGGCATTAATTCTTATGGGTTATGGGATGGAATTATCCAAAATTATTCTGTGCCTGGTGCAGTTGGTATTGAATTTAACAATTCGACTTCACCTTATCCTTTGCTCTACGTTTCTGGTACAAACGGTATAAAAAAAATCAATACACAAACCCAGACAATGACATCGGTTACACTGCCTGCAGGTATTAATTTGAGCCACACATTTTTAGAGTATGGTAAGAACAATAAAATATATGGGATATCACCTACCTATGATGCAATATCCGGTGATTTAACTGCAACAACTCTTGTTGGAATAGCTTCAAATGATGCAGTTACAACAGTAGATGCCGGATTCAACTCATTATATACTTTTTTAGATGATGTTTTTACCTTGCCTGATCAGATTGATGGTGACGACTATAACCAATTTAATGGTAACCCAAGAGTAACTTTAACCGGTTTTACACTCAACAATGGCATTCCATCAACAAATTGCAGTAGCGTTACAAACTATTTTAACTGCAACCCGATTAATTTTACCCCAATATATACTGGAGGTATCCCAACCAGGTACAAGTTCGAAATTAAAGCAACCGATGCTACTTGTAATTTGTTAACAGGATCAGGATATATTAATTATAATCCTGGTGGACTTACCTGGACAACGGGACAGCCCGCGGCTAACCTCGACCTCAGGACTCTTACTGATGCAGCGGGTTTAGATCTGGGTAATATTAGTGGCAGGGTGAATGTGAAATACACGATCAGTGATGCGTGTAATTTTGAAACCACAAAAAATTACACAATTATGGTAAGCAGTGCCCCACAACCCAATATTGTTCTTGAAATACTGAACTCATCCAATAATCAGACCTATCAGGCACCTTCGCATAATATCGCTATACCTGTAAATGTTGGTACTTACACAATTGGGTATAGAATAAATAATAGTACAGGTCTGATAACATATTACAGAGCAGTTATTGACGAAGTAACCTCATCTGGAACATTTATCAAAAACATCTACGATCGAACAATAAATATAAGTGGTGCTTCAGGACTAACGTATGAAGGCTTAAACAGTTATTGTGTTAGTAACTTAGTATGGCCTGTAAATCCAGGCTTTGGTAATTGTACTACTGGTATTCCCGATGATGATTCACCTTCTTCTGTATCAGGATACAATGGATATACTGGGTATTTTGGATACAATAACGGATTGTACTCATATCACAGGTATTTTAAACTTACTGTTACAATCGGTAACGAATGCAGTTCTTCAACGGATTCTTCATATTTGTATGTAAACGAACGAAATAAATCTTTTGGTGCAGGTGTTAATAATGAAATAACTTTCACCGATTTTTCCATTGAAAACTCTCTCTCTGTTTATCCTAATCCCTCATCTGATTTTATTACTTTTATAATAAATAGCCAGAAAGAGGATCAGTTTACGTTAGAGTTAACCGATATGTATGGCCGCAAAGCCATGCTGTTTATGGAGAATGTGTTTTTGCCAGCAGGCACAAGTAAAAGGAGTTATAATATTTCGGCACTGCCAACTGGCGTTTATGTTTATTGTCTTAAAACTACTACTTCGGCATTTAAGGGGCTATTTACGAAAAACTAATTTTAAACCTAACAACCCATCTACTGCAATATACTGTAGTGGATGGGTTATTTTAAATATGAAAAAGGTTATTATTACTGCTGTTTTTTGGATTGCAATTACTATTTCAGGTAGAGCTCAAAACCTGGTGCTGAATCCATCCTTCGAGGAGTATACAGAATGCCCTAACACAGTGCAATTTGAAAATAACGTGAAATTCTGGTTTGGTCTTTACTCAACTAGTTTTTATTTTAATGCTTGTTCCAATCCCGGATATTTTGGAGTACCTAATAATAACTGGGGGTATCAACCAGCTCTTTCAGGGAATGCATATGCCATGGTAATGGTTTATTACATGGATTATGGAGGCGATTTCAAAGGATATATAGAAGGTACGTTTGACAAAATCCTGACAAAAGACACCTTGTATTGTGTTAGTTATTACGTGAGTTTGTGTAACGGCTCTAATGGGGCAATTAAAAATCTTGATGCATTTATGAGCGATACCTTGGTAGATTATCCACCAAATACAGTTGGTGAACATTATACGCTTGAATTACCGGCACAAATACGTTCGCAACAATTATTAACCGATTCAATAAACTGGGCAAGAGTAAATGGGCTATATAAGGCTATTGGTGGAGAAAAGTATATAACAATTGGTAATTTTACAAGCCGTGCAAATACAACAAAAGTTTTTTATGATCCCTCATTTGATCTTTATGTAACTTATTATATTGATGATGTTAGCGTTGAGCAAGCAGGTATTGGGCTCAAGGCACCTGATTTGGGCAAAGACACAACCATCTGTCGTAGTGCTTTGCCAATTCACTTATCGGCACCTGTGGGCTATGATTCCTACCAATGGAGCAACGGGGCAACCATCCGCGTAACGGATGCTACCGACCAGGGAAAATATTGGGTAAAATGCATTATAAATGGCTGTGGAGAGCTGTACGATGAAAAAATCATTTCTTTTGATACTCCTTTGCTCCAATTGGGTAATGATACAGTGATATGTAAAGGTGAGAATATTGTTATCCCTGCACAGCCGGGATTCAATAAATACCGCTGGAGCACCGGCGATACAACACAAAGCATTACAGTTGCTTCGGCAGGAATCTATTCCATAACAACAACTGACAGATGCGGCCAACAAACCGATACTTTGCGAGTAGCAATGGATTCAATTCCAACAGGCTTAATTAAATTAGGAAACGATACTACTATGTGCCGCTATGGTACTGAAACACCTGTGGAATTAACTACAAATACACAACTACCAAATTATTACTGGAATACAGGCGATACAACAGCTAGTATTACAGTTACTGAAAGAGGAATGTACACTTTGCAAAGCTGGTTCAGGTGTGGCTTAGTGAGCGATAGTATATTTGTGAATGAATGCCCTCCTGCGATATTTTTTCCCAATGCGTTCACTCCTGATAATGATGGTAAAAATGATGTTTTCAGGGCTGTAGTTGTTAGCACAAAGGTTGATCGTTTGATTATTTTTAACCGCTGGGGACAGAAAATATTCGAAAGTGAAGGTCTGTTTCCGGAATGGGATGGTACAAGCAACAATGAAGCCTCGCCTATCGGCTTATATGCTTACCTGGTTTACTACACTGATGCCGAATCGGGGTATATTCAGAAACAGAAAAGAGGTACGGTGATGTTGCTGAGGTAAGGCCGGAATAATTGTCTGGCCTGTTTTATTAAGAATTTAAACCGAAATACGGAAGGATCTGCCAGTCGTTTCACCTATTCTTTCGTCTCACCCAATCGCCCCTCGCCTTGGCTCCTTTTTGTCCAATCCCAATCCTCTAAAACCTAACCCCAAAATCCCTACCAATCCACCGCTTTTCTCCTCACCGGCATCGTCATGCATCTGCATCCACCTCCGCCACGCGAAAGCTCCGATCCATCAATAGTTACGACGTATTTATTGTAATTGTTAATATCCACTTTGTTCGTAATTACGTCGTTAGCTTTTATTACGGCATAGCCATGGCGGTTCATTTCTTCTATGGTATTTACATTTCGTCCGTATCCCATAACTTTTCCGGGAGCAACAGCAAAAAAGTTAGCTCCGCTGTGCCATTGTTCGCGTTCCTGTATCATGCTGTCGCGGCGGCCACCACAATAAAGCGTTTCCATTTCCATGCCTAGCTCTTTCAGAATAGTCGGGATGTTTTCCACTTCCTGGATGGATTTTACTTTGCCGTTGTCGATGTTAATATGAATGGTAAGGTAACGGGTAGGGTGGAGGATAAGCGGTTCGTACACCATGCACTGGTTGCGGTCGAGAAGGGTGAAAACCATATCGAGATGGATAAACGACTCAGGCGTATACGGCAATTCCTGAACGATAATATGGCGTTGAACTTTTTTCTGTTTGTAATATTCCATTATAAAATCAATGCCCTGCGAGGTTGTCCGGGTGCCGGTTCCGATAAGTAAAATATCCTCGCGGGCTACTAGGAAATCGCCCCCTTCGAAACTGAATTCCTTGCAGAAATGACGGCTTTTCTCCGGCTGTATGGTTTTTACCCCAAAGGAAGGATGGTTGCGGAAGATCGAATCCATTATCAGCGTTTCGCGGTCGCGTACCCTGCTGTACATCCGGCTGATTAGTACTTTATCGAGCAAGGCAACCGAAGCATCGCGGGTAAAGAAAAAATTATGCAGCGGCTCGATGCTGTAACGGTCTTTTGACAGGAAACGGGTGAGATTATCCTTTTTCATTTCCACGCCTTCGATCAGCATGGTCGAGAGTTTATCATGCCTGATATCCATCAGTTCGGCTACTGTATACTCGTTAAGGCGTTCTTTAGTGGCAATGGAATGCAGTAATTCCGACCTGTGCTCCGGATTTTGAACTACAGTTGCAAGTAAGTCTTTAATCTGGAATGTTTTAGTGACCTTCGAAAGAAATCCTTTAAACTGATTATATTCTTTTAATGCAACCGGTAAGTTGAGGATATCGCTATACAAAGCCTTTTGAGCACTTTCCGGAGTCATGTTTTCGACCTCCGGGCCAGGGGTATGAATGATAACGCCCTCTAATTCACCTATTTCGGAGCGGATATCGACTTTAAAGGGTTTTTCTTGTGGTGACATGGGGGAATGGTTATTTGTGCATGGTGTATGGTTATTTGTGTCTGGTGCATGGTGTATGGTTAGCAAAGCACAAAACACTTAGCACTTAGCACCAAGCACTTAGCACCAAGCACTATGCCCTATCTATATCTCTTCTTCTGAAAGAAAATCAATATTTCGTTTCAGCCCGGCAAATTTAGCTCTTTTTACTGCAGATTTTCGAAAAAGGCCGTTATACTGATCATTATCCAATTGTTCCCATTCTTTCCGGCCCAATTCGATCAAAGAAGGCGGTGGTTCAAATGCCGGTTCGTTATGCGGGGATGAATACCGGTTCCATGGGCAGACCTGCTGGCAAATATCGCAACCGAAAATCCATTTTTCATATTTCCCTTTGAAACTTTCGGGTATAGCTCCTTTATTTTCGATTGTAAGATAAGAAATACATTTATTGGCATCTACTACTCGCAGATCCGTAATAGCAGCAGTGGGGCAGGCATCCATACACCGGCTGCAGTCGCCGCAGTAATTGCCGCCCATAGGCTGATCGTATTCAAGTTCAAGGCTGGTAATCAGTTCGCTGATAAAGAAATACGAACCATTCCGCTTGCTGATCAACATGCTGTTTTTACCAATCCAGCCTAAACCTGCACGGGTGGCCCAGGCTCGTTCGAGTACGGGAGCGGAATCAACAAATCCACGGATGCTGATTTCAGGAATCTTGTCTTTCAATTTGGCAATAAGAATATTCAGTTTCTCCCGGATTACTTCATGATAATCACGGCCATAGGCGTAGGTAGAAATTAAATAGGGAGAATTCTCATCTATCCTATTTGATGGGAAATAATTATAAAGAAAAACGATAACTGATTTCGCATTTTCGACCAGTAATTCCGGATTTATGCGTAGTTCAGCATGTTTCCGCATATAATCCATGCCAGCATGATAGCCTTTTTGAAGCCAGTTATTCAAATGAACTCCCTCGTAAAGGAGTTCTGCTGCGGGTGCAATACCACATGCAGCAAAACCCAGCAAAGCGGCTTCTTGCTTTATATAGTCTGAGAGTTGCTGTTGTAGGGTCATGGTTTTTATATGGAACGGAAACTGATGTAGCACTGCGAAAGATTGCAGTTATAGGGAAAGGCTATTTCTTCATATGGGAAAACCATCAGTGATTAAATTTGTCCTTGTCCCACAATTTCGGATTGTTGGCAATGTAATTTGCAATACGCTGATATTCTTCGTTATTGCGGATAATATGGTCATGAAAACGCGCTTGCCATTCGAATTCGAACCCTAACCGGTGTGCATGTTTAGTAACAGCCGATTTGTAAGATCGGAGAATAGTAGAAACCGATTTTGATTTTGGTGATATGTTGGAAAAGAATTCATTTTTGGAAAATGATGATGGCATTGGGATTGTTGTGGACGTTGCCAAGGCAGGCATTTGGGGTTCGGTTTGTTCGGTTGATTCGGTTTGTTCGGATGATTCGGTTGATTCGGTTGGTTCGGTTGGTTCGGATGGTTCGGATGATTCGGTTGATTCGGTTGGTTCGGTTGGTTCGGTTGGTTCGGTTGGTTCGGTTGGTCCGGTTGGTCCGGTTGGTCCGGTAGAGACGTTGCATGCAACGTCTCTACGGTCACGGTCACCGTCACCGTCACCGCCGTCACCGTCACAGACGCCGTCACAGACGTCACCATAACCATATTCGTTATCGATATGGACAACGTCATATCCCACGAATTTTACATTGTGTTTTTTTTCATTTCCTGTTAATATCAGTATTCCATGTATGTGATTGGGCATTACAATAAATTCGCCCAATTCAATATCACGGATATGATTTTTTGTTTCGTACCACATAATATCAGCAATAATCCCAAGGGGAGATAAAATCATACAGTCTTTTTCTATCTTGCCGAAATAATGTTCGCGATTATCTGTACAAATGGTGATAAAATAAGCACCATTCCACCGATAATCCCATTCTTTTAATCGGGCAGAAGGAATTCGATATTTGTTGCGAAATTTGTCCATTTCCAGAAGATCAGGTTTCTCAATCTTATTACCTTAGTAAAAACGAGGATTCACCTATTAAAACAACTTCCCTACATCCGGCCCCTTAAACTTTCCCAGATGACTATAAGCCTTTTCAGTAACCTCTCGTCCACGCGGTGTGCGCATCATATAGCCTTCCTGTATAAGGAAAGGTTCATACACCTCTTCTATTGTTCCGGAGTCTTCTCCAACGGCAGTAGCAATGGTGGAAAGCCCGACCGGACCGCCTTTGAATTTCTGAATAATAGTGCTGAGGATACGGTTATCCATTTCGTCGAGGCCGTTTTTATCAACCTGCAACGCGGCAAGCGCATATTGGGCTATGGCAAAGTCGATGGTGCCATTGCCTTTAATCTCTGCAAAATCACGAAGGCGCCGCAGCAAAAGGTTAGCGATTCGCGGTGTTCCGCGGCTGCGGCGCGATATTTCGTTGGCGGCATCATCATGAATAGGCACTTTCAGAATTCCTGCCGAACGGATAATAATTTTCTTTAAAGTTTCAGCATCGTAATATTGCAGACGAGAGTTTATCCCGAACCTCGAGCGTAGCGGCGCTGTTAACAATCCCGAACGGGTTGTAGCACCAATCAGTGTAAACGGATTGAGCGTAATCTGAACACTTCTCGCGTTAGGTCCCGATTCAATCATGATGTCAATCCTGAAATCTTCCATGGCCGAATACAGGTATTCTTCCACTACCGGGCTCAGGCGGTGGATCTCATCAATAAATAGCACATCATTGGTTTCGAGGTTGGTAAGCAACCCGGCCAGATCGCCTGGCTTATCAAGAACCGGGCCGGAAGTAACCCTGATATTAACGCCCATTTCGTTGGCGATAATATTCGAAAGGGTGGTTTTCCCCAACCCGGGAGGCCCGTGCAGCAATACGTGATCGAGAGCTTCGCCCCGACGCGAAGCGGCAGCTACAAAAACCCTGAGATTTTCGACTACTCCCGGCTGGCCTGCAAAACTGCCGAAATCGAGTGGCCTAAGCACCTGTTCTATTTCTTTTTCGGCAGGAGAAAGATGTTCAGGAGCCGCATCAAGGTTTTTGTTTAATGACATACGGTTATGGTAGATAGGTTGAGGTTGAGGTTGAGGTTGAGGTTGAGGTTGAGATTGAGATTGAGGTTGAGGGTAAGGTTGAGGGTAAGGTTGAGGTTGAGTATGGAGATTGAGGTTGAGGGTAAGGTTGAGGTTGAGGGTAAGGTTGAGGGTAAGGTTGAGGGTAAGGTTGAGAGTAAGGTTGAGGGTGAGTATGGAGAGACTCAGTTGTAACATTACCCTTGTTTGGCCTGTTTTGAAAAGGTATTCTTTCGGGAACTAAATACGGTTGAGCAAGCGGCAAAGTTATAAAAAAGGATCAGAAGGGGTATTATATAAAAGATTTAATCTGATTAACAGCAACCTATTGAGGTAGTTTCGATATTTTATCGGAATATCGCGGCATTTGATAGCCGTTTTTCTAAAATTTATTTATACTTTAGCATTCAATTTTAATATTACTGGGGCCATGAAAGACATAGTTGTAGCTATCGATTTTTCCAAGGGTTCGGAACACGCACTCAATTATGCCATTGAGCTTGCCAACCTTACCCATGCAAATGTGAACATGGTATGGGTGGATACTTTCACTGGAAACGAAATGACTATAGCAAGCAAAGCGAAGGAATTCAGAACAGAAGCCAAAGGTAACCTCGAAGAACTGCTGGCCAGTAACAAAGATAAATTAAAAAATGGGAAGCTCACTTCACGTATCCGTAAAGGCAGGGTTTACCAGGAACTGGCTTCGCATGTAAAACTATCCGAAGCCTGCCTGCTTATAATTGGCGCACATGGCACATCAGGGTTCGAAGAATACTGGATAGGAACAAATGCTTTCCGTGTCGTTTCAGGTGCTTCGTGCCCTGTAATTACGGTTAAATATAATTATAACATAAAACGGGGTTACCGCAAAATCCTGTTACCCGTTTATCATACCCCGCAAACCTTGCAAAAAGTTTCTTTTACTGCTGAACTTGCCAAAGCAACCGGTGCCGATATAAATATTCTTGCTCTTAATTCGAGCGGTTTAAAAACGATGCAGAAAATAGTTAACGGCAATGTGGCGAAAGTAAAAAAACACCTTGACGACATCGGGGTTAATTATATTGTTGATTCAGTAAATAGTAAAAATATTGCTGCAGATATTATTGAACACGCAAGCCTGGTTGATGCCGACCTGATAGCAATTATGACCGATATTCAGGATCATGCCAGTTCCATTCTCCTGGGCCCTTATGCGCAGCAACTGGTAAACTATTCGCCGGTTCCCGTTTTAAGTATTCATCCGAAAGACAGTCTAACATTATAAAACAGCTTTCCGGTAATGATTAAATTCATTTTTAATATTTTCATCGCATTCCTTCTCATAAACCGCTTTGTAATAGCCCAGGAGCTTTTGCCTGCCGAAGGAGCAGTTCAGGTGGTTCAGGATGAGAAAATTACCCGGCTTACCGATCAGTACATCAAAATGAGTAAAAATAATCCTCAAACTGATGGTTACAGGGTGCAGATTTTCTTCGACTCAGGCAGTAATTCCAAAAACATCGCTTCCGCTTTAAAAAGTGAATTTGAAATTGTTTACCCTGAAACCAGATCATACCTTTCCTATAAGGAGCCTTATTACCGTGTGCGGGTTGGTGACTTCCGTACTTTGACCGAAGCAGTTGGTTTTCAGAAAAAAATTGCAAGCGATTACCCTAATTCATTTCCTGTAAAGGATAAGATAGTTCAATAGGACTGACGGGATTTTAATGCAAGTGAATTAAATCTTATAAAATTCAATGTATTGCATAGGTTTCTTTACTCATTTATAATTATTTTTCAGAAGGCTAATATTCAGGGAGTTGTGCTTGAAATGTTTTATGAAGAATTTGACTGATTAAATGAAAGGTGTGATTTTGTGTTTTTTTCAGATTACAAATCGAAAAAAAGGATATTAACTAAAGTAAAAGGCTATTTCCCGGTGATTATGAAACAGATGGCATTTTGGTTCCATAAAATTATCTGGGTAGCCTGCATACTTTTTTTGAAAGAAATTCGTTAATTTTATCAACCCTATAAAAAGTACTTGTTTTGCGAACCTCTTTTCATTATCTTAGCAAACCCATAATTCCGTCAAACCTGTAACATAGTAAGTATATGGCCAATATTATTGCTGCAATTGATTTCTCTGACTGCTCAATAAATGCGCTTGAGCATGCCATTTCAATTGCCTCGCGTGGAGCTCTGGATGTTCATATGATTTGGGTGAATAATCCAAGTGTTACAAAAACAACTATTTATTCCGACGCTTCTGCCGATCTGATTGATGAAATAAGGAAGCAACTGGGAAAGCTTGTTGAAAAATATTCCCCTGTACTTCCTGATTCTACTATTGATTTCGTAATCCGCGAAGGAAAAGTGTACCGCGAAATCATTGACGAAGCTAAGGAAATGGAATCGTTGTGTGTTGTAATGGGCACGCACGGAATATCGGGTTTTGAACAGTTCTGGATAGGTAGCAATGCCAATAAATTAATCTCGATGTCACCATGTCCGGTTATTACTTTGCGCGCAGGTACTGATTCGAAGCTGGATATGAGGGTTATTCTTATGCCTGTTGACAGTACGCTCGATACCAGGCAAAAGGTACCGTTCACAGCCTACCTGGCCCGGCTTTTTGAGGCCGAAATCTATGTGGTTTCAATTTATGCATCCAAATACAAATCAATTCAGAATAGAGTAGATATTTATACCGACCAGGTTTGCTCTTACCTTGAAGATGAAGGAATTAAATTTCACCGCGATACTTTAAGCTGCGATAACCTTACAACAGGTACTATTGAATATGCCAAACGTATCAGGGCAAACCTTATCAGCATCATGACAGAACAGGAAACCAGTCCTTTCAACCTGCTTGTTGGGCCATATGCACAGCAGATGGTTAACAATTCACCTTTTCCGGTACTCAGTATCAACCCGTTCGAGACTATGCAGGTTTCGACTAGGTAGTTGCGGGACAAGGGGACAAGGAGAAAAGGAGACAAGGAGAAGGGAGACAAGTGGGAACTGAGTGAAAAAAAAATTAATGAAAAAAGCTCCGGGATGGAGCTTTTTTCGTTTAAGGCAAATTGTTGTGCCTGATTTGTTGCCGATGGGGATTAATTCCTGTCGATACAATTCAGGTCAGCAAAGGCTTCTTTAACGCGCAGAACAAGTGATTTCTGTGCTTCGTTGAGCCATTTACGCGGATCGTAGTATTTTTTATTTGGTTTGTCCCCGCCTTCGGGATTGCCGATCTGCGACTGCAGGTAGCCTTCATTTTTCTTGTAAAAATCCATGATGCCTTTCCAGGTAGCCCATTGGGTATCGGTATCGATATTCATTTTTATAACGCCGTAGGAAATGGCTTCGCGGATTTCTTGCTGGCTTGAACCTGAGCCACCATGGAAAACGAAATTCAGTGGCTGAGGTGCGGTAAGGAATTTTTTCTCTACAAATTTCTGCGAATTGTTAAGAATCACGGGCTGTAATTTTACATTTCCGGGTTTGTAAACTCCATGAACGTTACCAAAAGAAGCGGCTACTGTGAATTTATCGCTGATCTTCATCAGTTCTTCGTAAGCATAAGCTACATCTTCGGGTTGTGTATATAATTTTGCGCTGTCAACATCTGAGTTGTCAATTCCGTCTTCTTCGCCACCTGTAACGCCCAACTCAATTTCGAGAGTCATTCCCATTTTGCTCATGCGGGCAAGGTATTGTTTGCATATTTCGAGGTTTTCGTGTAAAGGTTCCTCCGAAAGGTCGAGCATATGCGAACTGAAAAGAGGTTTGCCTGTTTCTGCATAATGCTTTTCACCAGCGGTTAAGAGCCCGTCAATCCAGGGCAGAAGTTTCTTGGCAGCATGGTCGGTATGAACAATTACCGGAACACCATACATTTCAGCAAGAGCATGAATGTGTTTTGCCCCTGATACTGCACCTGCAATAGCAGCTTTTTCGCCATCGTTACTCAGGAATTTACCTGCGTAAAAATGAGCGCCTCCATTCGAAAACTGAATAATAACTGGTGAATTAACTTCGCGGGCAGCCTGTAAAACTGAGTTGATCGAATCAGTTCCCACAACATTAACTGCGGGAAGCGCGAAATGGTTTTGTTTGGCAATACGGAAAATTTCCTGAACCCCGTCACCGGTAACTACACCGGGAGCAACTTTTTGTAACACTTTATCTGACATATTGTTATGATTTAATGTGATCTGTTTCTATAATTCTGCAAAGATACGTTTTTTTTGCAGAAAGGTATTTTGAAACAAATCTTAAAAGCACGGCTTTATTTTATTTTGATGTGCTGGATTTAATTAATCCGGAAATTCATTTGCAATTTTTTCTTCGTACTTTTTGCTTGATCAAAAAGTACCAAAAAATCAAGTATTTATAAAAATGCTTGTGTTTACCAAGCCAGAGGTATCTCCTCGCAATACAAGGCATGGAAAAGCACAACAAATCCTTACAGTTGGCCTTGCTGTGTATTGGGGATCACGAGCTTTATCGAGTCGTACATCTGTGTGAAATTTATATTAAGCCCAGACTTTTTATTCGCCCATTTCTTATTTTTAAAGGAGTTCATGAGACCGCTTCGCTAAGTTGGTCCTTTTGTGTCATGACAAAAGAACAAAAAAAATAAAAAAAAGAAATTAACCTCTTGAATTCATTTCCCGGCACATCAAAATAATATTTAGCCAAAAGCACATGCCCTTTTTACAACTCTGAATTCAGGTTAAAGTGTTTCGATTATTTTAAGCAACTCGTCTTTTGTTTTGCCCAGCTTTTTTTGAAGTTTTACAATCATTTGCTCTTTTTTATTGTTATCGAGAGCCAGGTCATTGTCAGTTAAAAAGCTGAATTTCTGTCGTAGTTTGCTTTTTCGTTCATTCCAGTTTAAAATTATTTCAGGATTATTCATTTAAGTACGTTTTAATGATAATTCCCACAACTGGCGGGACATTTGAGAATTCATTTTCACATTGCAAAGGTGGTTATGTGTGTATCCGAAAGCATTACACAATTTTATGAAAGACTTACATTATTCGCACATTTACCTTGATATGAAGGGTTTTTAAGAGGTTAGAAGACGGAGACCGAATACGGAAGACCGAAGAACGAAGACGGAAGACCGAAGACGGAAGACCGAAGACGGAAGACGGAAGACGGAAGACAGAAGACCGAAGACAGAAGACCGCTCTGTTGATTTATAATAAATTAATATTTTTTCAGCAGGCCCTACTTTTTTATACTGGTAGTGAGGTCCTTCAGCGCTTTTGCAAGTTCATCCATATCGTGATTGAATTCGCGCTTGAATGTTTCCCAATCGGTATGACTTTTGTTATACGATGCCAGGCGGGTTTGCAGGTCTTTATTTTGTTGTCCCAATAATTTAACCCTTTTCACATGAAGGGAATCAAGTGTAGTACCCGGTTTATTCAATTGTACGCTTAATTCAGCAATGCGCATCTCATTACTCCTGATATTTGTTTCTGAATTATTTTTGAATGCTACCCACTCTTCGGTGGTTACTACTTTCTGCTGCAAAGTATTCGCGCCATTCTGCACTGAATACCAATTCTGTTCAGCATCAAGCACTTTGGCTATTTCCTCGTCCTCTGGTCTGGCTGACGACTGGCAACCTGACACTGTACCTGCTATAATCATTAGAACTACAGCCAGAGTAATTATCGTTTTTATCATTTTTCAAGGTATTGTGGTAAAAATAGTTATCATATTTGAAAGATGAGAGTGTACAGAATAGAAAACGTTACTCAATTCGGGCAAAAACGTATATTATTTAAGCATTTAAAGGGATAGGACGTGTTTTAATCCCGGGTTTACAAGTATCTGCATTTTCAGGAAGGAAAGGTACAATAAAGCGGGATATGGTCCCGCTTTATACTCATATTCTTCAGGTTAATTTTTATTGCTAACCGTCAGGTTCTTCAATGCTTCTCCGAGTTCGTCCATATCGTGATTGAATTCGCGCTTGAATGTTTCCCAATCGGTATGACTCTTGTCATAAGCATCAATACGGTTTTTCAGGTCCCTGTTTTGCTGTTCGAGTGTCTGAATTCTTTTCTTGTAAAGATCATCAAATACTTTCCCCGGCTTATTCATTTGAATTGTTAATTCGTTAATGCGAACCTCATTGCTGCGGATTTTTGCTTCTGCTTCCGATTTGAAAAGTTGCCATTCTTCGGCAGTCGCCACATTCTCCGTTTTAGTATTTGCATCGTTCTGAGCTTCATTTAAATCTTTTCTGGCATCCTGAACATCAGCCTGGGCATCGTCAGCCTTTTCAGCAGGCGATTTGCAACTTGTAAAAGCTGAACCAGCAATAATCATTGAAGCAATGGCGATAGTAATAATCGATTTTTTCATTTCATTTTGTTTTTGGTAGTGTAAATAATTGTTTAGCATACTTTAAAAAAATACTGTCCGGCGATATATTCCGCTAAAAAGTACTTTTTCGTTAAACAGACCAGTAAGTTATAGCTCAGCTATAAATTTTTTCAGGTCATCTTTTGTTTTGCCAAGTTTGATCTGAAGTCTTCCGAGCATCTCATCTTCCTTGCCTTCTTCAAACATCAGATCATTATCGGTTAAAAATCCAAATTTCTGTTTGAGCTTGCCTTTTTGCTCATTCCAGTTGCCTTTTACTTCGGTGGTGTTCATGTTTTAGGTTTTTAGGACCCGCTTGAAGCGGATTAAGTGTGAATAATTATTATCGCTACAAAGGTGATTCCATCAGAGACGGAAACCATTACACAATTCCTTCAAAGAATTACATCATTCACACATCAGTACTATTCAACTGATTCATACACACGAAGCCTGTTCCGGAGCATTGTCATTTCGTCCTGCATGGAGGTAATCCTCTGCAATAAATGCGTGATAGTTTCAATGCCTTCGATGTTTATATCCAGATCGTAATGAAAGCGAATAAATTTCTCAACCTGACGGAGTTGGCTAACTTCAATAAATCCGGTTTCTTTGATGGTATGAATTTCAACCAGCCCGGTTTGCTGCAACGAACCGATAAATGAAATCTCAACGTTGTGATTGCTGCAAAACTCATCCAGGGATATATATTGTGTTTGCATATTTGTTATTTTGAAGTTACGAATTCGACAATTCAGTGAATAAGGCTTTTTGCTTATCAGTAAGATTGGTGGGGGTTTTTATGTCCCAGGTCACAATAAAATCTCCATATTGTCCTTCATTTCTGTACACCGGAAATCCTTTCCCTTTGAGCTTTATTTTACTGCCATTCTGCGTTTCGGGAGCTACTTTTAGTTTCACCTGGCTGATCAGGGTGTCAATGGTAACTTCACCTCCCAGCACTGCCGTATATAAATCAAGACTGGCAATAGTATATAAATTATCTCCCAAGCGCTTGAATTTAAGGTGGTTGGCAAGGGAGAAAGTAATGTATAGATCACCATATGGTCCGCCATTGATACCAGGTCCGCCATGGCCCGGAATTTTTATAGTCTGGCCGTTTTCAATTCCCGCAGGAATAGTGATTCTTATTTGTTTGCTGTTTACCGTTAATGTTTGTTTGTGTGTTTTATATGCATCAATGAGATTGAGATGAATTTCAGCATTGTAGTCGTCGCCCCGGTATTTCACTTGCCTGCTGCGGTCTGAGCCTGTTGATCCTCCGAACAGGGATTCGAAAAAGTCGGAAAAGTCTCCATCGGATTGTGCTCCCGAAAACCTTTGCCCGCGCGAAGATGAAGATTGACCCTGGTACTGTTTAGCCTTTTCGAATTCATCAGCATGTTGCCAGTCCTTCCCGTACTGATCGAATTTCTTACGTTTATCGGGATCACTCAGTACTTCATTGGCTTCGTTTATCTGCTGGAAATTCCTTTTCGCATCCTTATCGTTCGGATTTAAGTCAGGGTGGTACTTACGGGCTAATTTACGGTAAGCGCTTTTAACGTCTTTTGCCGTTGCCGTTTTTTCTATACCCAGAATTTTATAATAATCTACGAAATCCATGGTTTGGGGCGTGAGTTAAAAGTTAATAGTTAATGGAAAATGATTCTATGGGTCAAGGTTTCAATGCCACTGAGCTGTGTGAAAGTGCAAATTTTCCGAAGTTCAAAACCCATAATAATAAGAGATCCCAATGATTACCGGAATTAAGTTCAGGATTTTAAGTATTACAGGTTTTGGTTGCCATTTTTCAAAACATACGTCGTAACGAAGATAATATTTATCCGCTTTTGCTGTCGACCATTTTCTTTTCCCCATTCCCTATTAACCTGTCATTAGTAGCGTGTTTTCAGAATAATGTCTCCCAACTCCGTAAATTCGTCAAGGTCAGTAATAACTACCCGTCCCTTTTTTGAAATAACTTCACGGACAATTACGCTGGTAATGTCGTCAATCACATCCGGTTGGGTAGCATCATCCACTAATTTGAATGAATTTTCACCAGTCATTTTCACTGCCTGGCTATACTCACCCGATGCAATTAATAAATCACCCCTGCCTTCTTTTACGGCTTTAAATATAGATCTCAGGTCAGTGATTACTTTTCCATGTCCTGCTGCTTCTTTCATTTCTTCAATGGCTTCTTTTTCGCGTATTTCCTCTTGTTCCTGCATTATTTCCCAGGCTTGTGCCGCAATCTGAAGGTTCGACTGGTTATTATTATCCATGCTTTTATGCCCTTTGTAAATAGCTGGTTTATCAGCTACCTTCATTAACCGGCTATAGTTATCGTCGGTACAGATAACTACACAATTCAGGTCGGTTTGATTAAAAACCTTTACAATGGCTTTGTCAACTTTGTTAAAATACTCGCTTATTATATTATCGGCAGATTTCAGATCACTGTTGTTATTGCGCTCGGTATCCGAAGAAATATTTTCGGAAACAAGGAAGTTATCATTCTCAATTTCGCCCACAATAGCATTATTTAACGCGACAAATATCTTAAAGACATTTTGCGAGAGAAGAACAATTAAATATTCAAAATCTCTGTTAACAGATTTTATCAATGAGCCGATAGCGAAAGAATCAGAAATCTGAACCCTGTTCTCTTTTACAGGCCAGGTAGATTTAACAATCTCTTTTGTTTCATTTGAGAGGAAAATGTGCAAACTGTCGAGGTTGTATTTTGTATCAATTTCCATTGGAAGAAGTTCCAGGTATTCGAGTAAGGGAAGAATATCTCTTTTCGCAAATTCAGCTGACAGTCTTTCTTCAGTTTCGTTGCATAAATTCTTTAAAAGGATTGCATCCTGAATGTTTTCGGGATGTGTGCGATGGGTATTCATCGAAATGGTAACACTGGGATTGCTTTTTTCGGAAGCAAGTTTTTCGAATTTAACTTTTTGCATTTTTTATGGAAGATTAAATTATTATTTTGCGGATTAATTTGATTTTACTCTCTTCGTGATGAACCTTGTCACAGTACAAAAGTGAGCCATATGAAACTGGTAAGCATTACACAATTAACGGGAAGAGTTATATCATTCACACATTATGGCTGTATCTGTTCAACTGCTTTTTTCAAACGTGCCCGAATAAACAGTTTGAAAATCTCATTAAGGAAAAGAGGAACAAGCCCGAGGGAAATTACTATCAACCAGGCTCGCACATCAATCATTTGCAAATGGAAGGCACGTTGCATTACCGGAATACCAATCACCAGCAATTGTAACAGCACTCCCAGTAAAATAGCACCCGAAAGGTATTTGTTGGAGAATACGCCGATCTGAAAAATAGATTTTGAACTGTTGCGCACAGCCAATGAGTAAAATAACTGGGCGATAACCAGCACCATGAAAGCCATTGTACGGGCATATTCTACAGTATTTAGGGGAACTGAATCGCTGAAGGGATTATATCCGTGTTCGTAATACCCGAACCAGAAAGCAAAAATAGTTAATGTACCAATTAATATACCTCCGGTGATAACATGCATGCCTGCACCGCCTGCGAAGAAACTCTCTTTCCCATCGCGTGGTTTTTCTTTCATCACATCAGGGTTGCCCGGATCCATGCCTAAAGCAATAGCAGGAAACGAATCTGTAATCAGGTTTATCCATAGCAGCTGAGTGGCTATCAGCGGGGCCTCCCAACCTATCAGAAGGGTTACGGAAACGGCTATCACTTCTCCAAGATTGCAGGTAAGCAGAAAGATAACCGTCTTTTTAATGTTGTTGTAAATATTCCGGCCTTGTTCGATGGCTGAAACTATGGTTGCGAAGTTATCGTCGGTAAGTATCATATCTGCTGCTCCTTTGGCAACATCAGTTCCGGTAATCCCCATGGCAATGCCGATATCGGCACTGTTTAACGAAGGCGCGTCGTTAACCCCGTCGCCGGTCATGCAAACAATATTGCCATGCGATTTTAACGCTTGTACAATTTTCACCTTGTGCTCGGGCGAAACGCGCGCGAATACCCGATAATTCTCAATTTTGCCGGCAAATTCCTTATTTGACAATTCTTCAATTTCCTTGTTTGTAAGAACCTGATCCAGAGTTTCGGCAATTCCAAGTTCATGAGCTATGGCAAAAGCAGTGTTTCGGTGGTCGCCGGTAATCATAATAGTAGTAATACCAGCTTGTAATGCATGCTGTATAGCTGATTTCACTTCGCTCCGGGGCGGATCAATCATACCTACCAGTCCTGCGAGGATCAGTTCCTTTTCCATTTCTGATGCATCAATAACTGAATGTGCCGGCTTATAAGCTACGCCCAAAGTACGGAGTGCATTGCCGGCCATTTTTTCTGCTGCTGCAAGGTATTGGTTCCGGTGTTCATCAGTAATAGGAATTACTTTTCCTTTTTCAAGAACTTGTGTCGAAATAGTGAGCAGGCTTCCAAGAGCACCTTTGGTGAAAACCGTGTACTTCCCGTTTTCCTCGTAAAGTGTCGACATTAGTTTGCGGTCCGAATCAAAGGAAAATTCGCCAACGCGTTTATTCTGTGATTTTTCTGTTTCGCGGTTAATTCCCACATCATCGGCCAGCAACAGTAAAGCAATTTCGGTCGGATCGCCGGTTCCATGCCCTTTCTCATAAGTAGCATCGGAACATAAAAACATGGCTTTGGACAGAAATATGGCATCTTCGGTGGCATCGTTTTTTTGATTCCGAACAACCGGTAATTCTCCCTCGAGGTTGAATAGAGTTGTTACAGTCATTTTGTTCTGAGTTAAGGTACCTGTTTTGTCAGAACAGATAATATTAACAGAACCGAGTGTTTCGACTGCCGGCAGTTTCTTTATAATAGCATTTTTCTTCGACATGCCGGTTACCCCGATGGAAAGAACTACTGCAACTATAGCTGCAAGACCTTCGGGAATAGCCGCAACAGCAAGCGAAACCGACATCAGGAACATTTCCTGCAATTCCCTGCCCTGCAATAAGGCAATGATGAAGATAACCACACAGATTCCGATAGCTATTACGCCCAGTGTTTTCCCTAATTTATCAAGCCTGATTTCCAGCGGGGTTTTTGACTTTGTTTCTGTGTTTATACTATCGGCAATTTTTCCGATCTCGGTTTTCATTCCTGTTTCAACCACCACCCCGATACCTCTGCCATTGGTAACAGGAGTTGACATGAATGCACTATTTGCGCGGTCGCCGACAGGGGTTTGGGGATCGCTGTGAACGAGTGATGCATCTTTTTCGGAAGGAACTGATTCGCCGGTGAGAGCCGATTCTTCGATGTGGAGATTAGCCGATTCAATAAGACGCAGATCAGCAGCTATGATGCGCCCGGCGTCAAGGATCAGGATGTCGCCGGGCACTATTTCTGCTGAATCCACTTCTTTAACCTCCCCGTTTCTTCGGACAAGAGCTTTCGGGAAGGCCATTTTCTGCAATGCTTCAATCGCTTTGCCTGCTTTTACCTGCTGAACTACACCAAGTACAGCATTAATGGTAATCACAAGCATGATGATGACAGCATCCGTGTAATGGCCTAAAAATACGGTGATTATTACCGCAGCAAAAAGTATATAGATGAGCCAGTCCCTGAGTTGTAAAAGGAACAGAAGGAGAATGCTCTTTTTCTTTTTCGCAAGCAGCTTATTGGCACCGTAGGTTTCCAGGCGGGTTTTGGCTTCCGCTTCGGAAAGTCCCTGCAAGGGATCAACTTTTAATTTCGAAAGAACTTCTTCTATTGATTTGGAATACCACATTTTTTATTGTTAAATGAGCAGCTTTAACCATGTTTTTTCATTGGTACTATAAACAGGGGTATTGAAGTCTGGCGCAACACATCGTTGGTAACACTTCCCATTACAATGTTTTCGAGCCATTTTCGGCTGTGAGAGCCTAAAACAATTATATCGGCATGGTTGTCTTTGGCAGCTTTAAGGATTGAATCGGCAAATTCCCCTTCTTTTAAAACCGTCACTACGGTATCATCGCCAAGGTGATGTTTTATTGTATTAAGGAAATGCTGCGATACTTCCCTTAATCTGTCAATTCCATCGAATTTCAGCGGGTCAACACCCAGCGAATCGGTGAGCCCCATAATCGGGGAATACTCGGTTGATGCATAATATACAGGATCGGATATTACATGCAGCAATACTACCTCAGCATTCATGGCTTTTGCCATTGAAAAACCTGCATCCGCCACTTTTTGCGCGCTTGGATCGTAATCCAGCGCAATCATAACTTTTTTTGCTTTCATTTTGTAGGTTGTTATATTTTCTGAAAAGTTTCACTTAACAAAGTTGGTCATCAATACCAGTTATTTTGTTACAGAACTCTTGAAAATAGTTACATAATTCACATGTGGGTTTTCGAAGAAATGAAATCAACAAATTGAATCCTTCATTTTATAAAAATCCTTTTTATCATCGCCAGCAACAATACAGGATCGACCGGTTTCGAAATATGGTCATTGCATCCGGCAGCAATTGCTTTAGCCTTGTCGCCATTAAGCCCATAAGCGGTTTGAGTAACAATGACAACCGTCTTGTTGAACATTCGGATTTGCCTGGTGGCTTCGTATCCGTCCATTCCAGGCATCTTAATGTCCATAAGCACCAGGTCGATGTCAGGATTATTCCGGCAGGCTTCAATTGCGTCTAGTCCGGAGCTCACTTTCAAAATTCCATTTGAAATTGGTTGTGTGACTATTTGAATAAGCATCTGCGATATTTCATCATCATCGGCTATCAGTATTTTAAGTTTCCTTATCTGTTTCTCCTGTTTTTTAATGATTATTTCAGCATTTTCAGAGGGGTTCACTTCATTAACAGGATTATAGGGGATAGTAAAAAAGAAAGTAGAACCTTTTCCGGAACTAAACCTTGAAGAAAATTCCTGTTCCGATTTGCTTTCAACCCAGATTTTGCCACCGAGCATTTCTACATAGGCTTTTGAAATGGACAATCCCAACCCTGCACCCTCGTAATTGCGGGTACGCGATTCGCTGCCCTGCCTGAAACGGTCAAAAATGAATTCCTTTTGCGCCTTTTGCACACCTATTCCGGTATCCTTTACAAAAAATTCTAGGTACCCGTCCTTTTTCTCGTACCCAAATTTAATAGAGCCTTGATCAGTAAACTTGATAGCATTTTTTACAAGATTTGAGAGGATAGTATATACTTTTTCCCTGTCCGTTTTGATAATGGATGCTTCTTCGGTTAAAGGATTGTGATAGGATAACTGAATATATTTTTTTTCCGCGTCCCGTCTGAAGAAGGTGTAAATATCCTTAACCTTCTCGTTTATATTTGTATCGGAATGATAAATTTCCATCTGACCGGATTCAATTTTCGAAATATCTATGATGTCGTTAATAGTATTGAGCATGCGTTCGCCGCTTTTTTCGATAATTGCTATATATTCCTGTTGCACCTCGCCTGTTAGCTTAGGTTCCTTCAGCAACTCGGTAAATCCCAGAATTCCGTTCATCGGTGTGCGGATTTCGTGGCTCATATTTGCCAGGAACGATGACTTTAAGCTGTCGCTTTCTTCGGCTTTTTCTTTTGCTTCTTTTAATTCTTTTTCGACACGTTTACGTTCGGTTGCATCCACTCCTATGCCTACAAAATGGGTGATTTTGTTACTGTTATCGTAAATAGGCGTAATGGATATGCTCTCGTAGTACAAATCTCCATTTTTCTTTTTATTCAGAATCTCAGAATTAAATGCTTTCCCGGATAAGATTGTCCCCCACAGCTCTTCATAGTATTTGTCATTATTTGCTCCTGATTTTAGAATCCGGAATGTTTTACCTAAAGCTTCTTTTGCTGAATAACCGGTCATAATTTCAAATGCATGATTAACATATTCAATATTCCCGTTCCGATCGGTTATTGATACCGAATCTGCGGTTTGTTCAACAGCACCCGATAGTTTTATCAGCATTTCGTCAGCATGTTTACGTTCGGTAATATCAATTGCAGTTGAAACCATAGTATTCTGTCCCAATAAAGGAATATTGACAGCATTGATAATGTGTTCAGATCCGTCTTTATGTGTAACCTTACAATCTTCCCAATGCATGCGGGTAATGTCTCCTGACTGAATATCCGATTGTACTATTGCAGATAATTCTTCTCTGTACTTTTTGTCAGGATATACCTTTTCGAAGAACGCAGCAATATTCTTCATTTCTTCAAGAGGCCATCCATAAATTTCCTCAAACTTTTTATTGGCATAAAAAGCACTTCCATCTGCAATTCTATTGAGCGAAATACCTATTGGGAGGTTATCCATTATAGTCTGAATAAATGTATTTTTTTCCTTCAGTTCATTTTCTGCTATTTTACGTTCGGTAATATCGGTTGCAACTCCTATCAATCCTAAAATTTTATTTTCCTTATCTTTAATAACTGAAGTTGAAAGGTAAACCGGGAACTCACTTCCATCCTTTTTTCTGTTTACCAATTCGCCAATCCATTCCCGATTAATAGTATCTTGTAAAATTTCACCAACACTCTTACTTTCATTATTTTGCGAACCGATAATGTTAATATTTTGTCCAATCAGTTCCTCTGCTGAAAATCCATACGTTTTTAGGAACGAATGGTTCACAAAAAGAATTTTGTTATCCAGATCAGTGATGCTGACACATTCATTTATGCTTTTTAATGAAAGTGACAGGATAATAATTTCTTCTTCGGCCAGTTTGCGTTCGGTAATGTCCTTTGTATATCCCAGAAACCGGTTTTCGTTGAGTTTAACTCCTTCCAGAGACAACCATCTTTTAGAGCCATCTTTGAGTTTGATCTGTAAATCGGCCTTAGTTGTACCATAGTGGAGAAATTTATCGAATTGAGACAGGCTTTCTTCGATTGATTCTTCTGCAATCAGATCAGATATTGACAATTTTAACAGTTTGTTTCTTGAGAAGCCGCTCATTGTGCAGGCTGATTTGTTTACGTCAACAAATCTTCCTGTTTTGTCAACAACGAAAATTCCATCGGGTGAATTATCAATATAACTCCGGAATTTTTCCTCACTTTGACTCAACGCTTTTTCCGAATTTTTGCGTTGTGTTATGTCTCGTCCGATGCCCAGAATGCCTATAAGTTTTTTATGGGCATCGTACATCGGTGCTTTTATGGTTTCGAGACATGCACGATGGCCATTGTCGGCAAAAGTGATCCATTCTTCGTTGGAGGTGGGTTTATCGGCTGCCATTGCCTTCCGGTCATACTCACGGAAAAAATCGGCCAATTCTTTATTGACGAAATCGTAATCGGTTTTTCCGACAATGTCAGCTTCGGAGGCACCGAAGAAACGAGAGAACATCGGGTTGCATGATAGAAAGATTCCCTCCGCATCTTTTGTCCAGATCAGGTCAGGAATTGTATGCACCAGCGTGCGCAGACGGGTCTCCGAAATCATCAAGGCCTTCTCCGCAATTATTCGTTTGGTGATATCCCTGATATTGCATTGAATTACCTTCTTTTTGTTTACCAGATATACATTGCTGACGAACTCCACACTGATTTTCCGTCCGTCAGTGGTTTCGAGAGGCAGGTTATCATACCGGACATAGCCTTTCTGTTGTAACTCTGAAAACTTTTTTTCATTGGCTGCAATGTCCTTGAAAAACCCGATATCCCATATTTCCTTTTCTACTAATTCGTCTTTTGTGTAACCAAGCAACTCAACCAGAAAAGGATTCACATCAATAATGCTGCCGGTATCGGCATCGAGAATAAGTATCCCGTCATTTGCCGATTCGAACAGGCGGCGGTAGCGGGTTTCCAAAACGGAAAGGGCATCTTCGCTTTTTCTGCGGCTGGTAATATCCTGTGCAACAGTGGCAATAATTTTCTTCCCCTCTTTATCAAAAATATTTGTCGAGTTCCAAAGTACAGTCTTGATGGTATTATCCTTTGTCAGGATTTCGACTTCAATAAGTTCCGGATTTTCATTGCTCATCGAATTCTTAATTAAATCGAGCGATGATTCAATTTTATCTTTCGGGAACAGGATATCAAGCTTATTTGTCCCCCGCTTCGTCAGGCCATAGCCAATCAATTCTTCGAATGCGCTGTTATAGTGTGTTATTAGCGATTCGGAATCCCAGATAATAATGGGAATGTGTGCATGATTAAAAAGAATATCAAGGTATTCACTGGTCAGACGGTTTTCTTCGCAGAGTGATTCTTCTGTACGTTTCCTTTCGGTAATATCTTCAATTGCCAGAAGAATGATTTTCTCCATTCCAAGGGCTCTGTCCATTTTTCGGGCGTTTAAAAGCATTGTCCGTTTACCGATTCCGGAAAAAACGTGTTCGACCTCATAGTTTTCGAAGGATGTTTTTTCGGGTAGGATTGTTTCGAGCAGCTCTTTCAGTTTGGGAATATTCCATTGATTGTTTCCCAATTCGTAAATCAGTTTTCCAATAGTTTCTTCAGGCTTTACCTTAAAGAAATTATAAAATGAACGGCTTGCCTTTACTACTTCCAACTCCTTGTTTAGCAATAGTAAGGGTTCCCGAATGGTGTTAATAATGTTTTCGGCGAACGCACTTACTTCATCAGCGTTTTTTTTAATTAGAGCAAGTCCTTTGCGGGTTTTTTCCTGGCTGGTTTCTTTTTTCTTTCGTTTGGTAATATCGCGGATGTTGCATTGGATACGTTTGTGGTTGTTTTCAAAATATAAATTACTGATAAATTCTACATCTATCTTCGAACCCCGGGCTGTTTCGAATGGCAGATTTTCGTACCGCAAATATCCTTTCTGCCGCAGTTCTTCAAATTTGTCCTTACTATCGATTATATCCTTAAAAAATCCGATTTCCCATATTTCTTTCTCAATAAATTCTTCCTTTGAGTAACCCAATAAATCAATCAGGAACGGATTAACATCCAGTATCATTCCGGTTTCGGCATCAAGAATAAGTATTCCGTCTTTCGTTGTTTCGAAAAGCCGTCTGTACCGGACTTCGGAATCGATAAAAGTTTTCCGTAATGCAGGTTTTGATGCTTTCTTCCTGGGTTTTTTTTCCAGGTCCTGATTTATTGGAGTTTTCATCGCAATATGATTTTATGTTTGTGCAAATGGTATCAATTCGCCAGCCCTGGCGATTGTTACAGGGACTTCTTTATCCATTGTTTTATCCATTATTTTCAGAAATTTACTTTTTGTTTTTTAAAAAAGGCGTCTGTCAGGATCAGCACATCATATGCAAAAAGTTGAATTACTGACCTGCATACTATTTTCCTAAAATGCCTCCTTATTGATTAGTTTTTCATCGATGTTCAGTTTAAGCAGATGCTTTTCAACAGCTTCCATCATTGGCGCAGGTCCGCACAAATACACATTTTTACCGGTATCGGTAATGTGTTTATCGAGAAAATCTTTTGTAATGCGCCCGTGTTCGTATCCGGCAACAATATCTTGTGAAAGGATATTGATAAAATTTTCGCCCAGCAGATCTTCGAATTCCTGTTTCAGTATAATATCCTCTTTTGTATTGTTTGCAAATATGAGTTTATTTTTGCCTAATTTGTTCTTCGATTTCAGATACCTCAGGATACAGATAAATGGAGTTACGCCTGCTCCTCCGGCAATAAACACGCCTTCGCCTTTATACGAAATATCGCCAAAAATTTCATGCAGCAGCAATTCATCACCCGCCGAAAGTTCGGGCAATTCATTTGTAACGCTACGGTGCGAGGGGTATGTCTTTATGGTGAATTCAAGGAAATCATCTTCGGGCAGGCTGGTGAAGGTGAACGGCCTTTTCTCGCTTTTCCAGGAGCTTTTATTAATCGAAATTTCGGTTGCCTGACCCGGAGTGAAATTAAAATTTTCAGGTTTTTCGGTTACAATTTGCAGCACATCATGTGTGATATGTTGTATTGATTTTATTTTTACCGCTTGTTGTCTCATAGCAAATATAATTTTATGTGATAAATATTCAGATTGGTTTTTTTGTGCATATCCCTGATGGAAAAAGATTTCTAACAGGGAGTACCTGGGGATGAAGTTCTTTAATTCAATAAAGCAGGTAAAATAGTATGACGAAGTTTAAAACAAGTATCCGGGTATTTCTGCACTTCATCTTTTCAATCCGGGCGCATTCTATCCCGGTTCGGTTCACAAGGTTTTCTTACATTATACGTATTTTGGATAACAAGTCAGCCACGCTTTAGTCATCAACCCTATGTGTGAAGTAAATTCAGGATAGTTATTAATTCATTATTGCCTTTTCTTGAAGCCATATTTTATTCTTTTCATGAAGTGAATAGTGGATACAAAGATGAGTATCAAACAGTTCTCATCTGTTATATAATTATTAAAAAGAGTTATATAATTCACATATTTTATTTGTGAGAGTTTGATTTATACTGCTTTATAAAAATGAACTAGCATAATGAATCCTATTCCGGTAAAGTATAAATAGTGCTTATAAGAAAACGAGTCTAAAATGAGTTTTGCCCACGCTTACCCCTTTGCTATGGCTTGGTTCGGCTACGCTCACCAGCCAACGCTCACCAGCCAACGCTCACCAGCCAACGCCAACCATCCGTGGGTAAAGTCCTCGCGCACAGAAGATTGAGATTTGCCTGCCAAACCTGAAGTTAATGAAAATGAGAATTTTTACGTAAAATGAGAAGTTATTTTAGTGACACTAATCAATAAGAAGTATACTACAAATCCGGTTTTGTAAATAGTAAAAAAAAGAGCTGTTGATTTCAACAGCTCTTTTCCTTACCCTTGCGTAACTTAGGTTGAGATTTAGGGTAAGATTAAGTATTTACCACTTAACCTCACCCTTTTTTTTGAATCTCGCTCAGATTACTTTTTTAGGCTAAACTGTTCATATTGAGAAACTAATTAATTAAATCTATTAATTGTTAACTGATTAATAGGATGTTTTTAATTCAACTCTCCTGTTTTTGGCACGTCCCAGCGAAGTATTATTGTCGGCTATAGGTTTGGTTTCGCCGAAGCCTATGGCTGTAAGACGCGATTCCATAATTCCTTTGCTCATCAGGTATACTTTCACCGATTCGGTACGTTTCTGCGAAAGATTCAGGTTAAAATCATCTTTTCCCTGGCTGTCGGCATGTCCTTCAATCTGAAGGTTGGCGGCTTCGTACTTTTTAAGTATTACAGCCAGTTCGTCCAGTTGTGCGAGGGATGCTACTTTCAGCTTATCGCTGTTGGTTTCGAAGAAAATTTTGCTTGCTATGTTTGTAATCTTTTTCACATCAGCAATAGCCATTTCAGGGCAACCTTTGTTTGCAATTGTGCCTTTCACTTCCGGACAACGGTCTTCTTTATCAGAAACTCCGTCGCCATCCGTATCAGGACAACCTTTTAAAGCCAATGAGCCAGCTTTGTCCGGACAGGCATCTTCTTCATCAACAAGCCCGTCCTTGTCAGTATCAATCGGGCAACCTTCCTGATTTACTTTATAACCGGTTTTCGTATTGGCACATTTATCATCCAAGTCAGCTACACCGTCTTTGTCGGCATCGGGGCAACCTTTTAATGCTGTGGAGCCTGCCACGTCAGGGCAACGGTCCGCTTTATCGGTAATGCCGTCACCATCAGTATCCGGACACCCTTTAAATGCTTGCAAGCCTTTTACATCGGGGCAATCATCATCTTTATCCGCAATGCCATCGCCATCCTTATCGGGGCAACCATTCAAGTCTTTTGTTCCTGCCACATCAGGGCATTTATCCAGGTAATCGGCAACGCCATCGCCGTCTTTATCCAGCGGGCATCCGACTTTATCAACCGGAACTGCTGCCGGGGTACTGGGGCATTTATCTTTATAATCGGAAATACCGTCGTTATCAGCATCTTTTTTCTTGCCAAAATTGAAGGTAAGACCTACTGAGTGAAACAGGAACATATCGTTTTCATCTGCTTCGGGTGCACCATCCCTGTTATCGGCATTGGAATAAAGAAAAGTTTCCTGAAGATTCAGTATAACCGATTTACCCAATTTAAAGTTAGCACCTCCACCAAATGATGGAGCGATGTAATCTACTTTCTTTTCTTCAATATTCAGGTTTTTGTCGAACAGCGCAACCCCGCCTCCTACAAATAAGTAAGGAACTACAAAGGACTCAGGGTTCAGAATATTAAACCTGAAATTCACGGTAGCGGTAGTTACATTCCTTTTAAAGTTACCCGACTCACGGTAATAGCCAAATGTTCCTTTGGTAACAAACAGGTTTAAATCGAAATGGCTCATAATATACCTTGAAACGGATAACCCGCCCATGCCATAAAATGCCATGTCGGTTTTGTAAAAATCATTTCCGAGGTCACCTTTGTATTGGGTGGCTCCTCCGTGCAGGCCGATGTTCCATTTTTTATCAATTGTTTGCGCAGTGGCAGCGAATGTAAGTGCAACGCAGATACAAACAAACAGTAGTTTTTTCATAGTTTTTTCTTTTATTGATTTAGGGTACAAAGTTCAATGGATTTGATGCGGGAACTGTTACAGAATATTTTAAAAGAATTACATGATTCACACATTGGGGCCTCAGGATGGGGGGAATTGATATTATAAGGGAAATGTATAGTGAACGGGAAGAATTTTTGGGTTTCGGGTTCCGGGTTACGGTTTCCGGACTCTGGTTCCGGCTTATCCGGGCACTGAGCCGAAGTGCGGGTTCCGTCCTGATTATAAGTCCTTTTGGAATTTGAAATCTGGATTTTGAGATTTTTAAGATTGCGACAATCTTTCGTATTTTAAGATGAGCCGGGCTTAACCCTGATGATTTTTTAATATACTGTTTCGATAAACTTTTTAATAAGATAGTTGAATTCATAAGGATTCTCCATATTGCTAAGATGGCCGGCTTGTTCTACAATATTGAGTTTGGAACCAGGTATATTTTCATGCATAACTTTAGCGGCTGAAAGGGGCGTGATTATATCGTCAATTCCAACCAGTATCAGAACTGGTAACTTTATTCCTATTAACCTGCTGCAGGTTTCCTTGCGCATAGCCAGAGCATGCATTGTATTAAAAATTGATTCAGTGGTAGTATTCACAATCATTTCTCTTACCCTGGAAATTGCTGATTCTTTGGATTGAAATGATCCGGGAGCGAACAGATTTTTTATGTTTTCATTCGCAAAATTTTCAATGCCATTTATCTTAATATCCTCAATTGCCATGAGTCTTTTATGTTTTGATTCGGTAGTATCGGCTGCACAACTGGTATCGCTCAGGATAAGTGCATCGAACAATTGAGGGTAGTTTTCGACGGCATTCAAAGCAATGTATCCGCCCATGGATAACCCGCAAAGTATAGCTTTATTAATATTCAGATCGTTCATAAAGCTTATAAGGTCGGTTACAAAAAGATCTATGGAAAAATGATCGCTCCCGGCATCAGTGTCGCCATGCCCGCGAACATCGTACGCAATTACCCGGTATTCATCCTTAAGCACTTCGAGTTGCATCTCCCACATCGTCTTATTAAGCGGAAATCCATGTATAAAAATGATGACCGGGGCTTCTACAGGTCCTTCGTCAGTATAACTGATAGTAATATTATTTACAGTTGTTCGTACGTTGCTCCCAATATAGTTCATGCTGTTGTTATTTATCAGTTTACTGCACATTCTGCCCTGGTGATCAAATAATTTTCAAGTCCTTTTTGTTCTATTTGTTCACGCTGTATTTGTGCCCATGCGAGCTGGCCTTCGTCTTTCAGAAGAATTGAGTTTAACAAGTCGGCAGTATGATGGTCTTCGGCATCGCGGGCGAGTTCAATGGCTTCACAATAGGCGTTTAAGGTGTCCTGTTTATCTCCGGTGTTTTTGTTCATTCCCGAAACGGTTTTTTCAATAAGCAGTGCATTCAGGTTCGACTGGCAAGGGGAACCTTCGAGAAAGCAAATCCGCTCAATAAGCCACTCGGCAAGTAACATCTGATCCATTGCCAGTTTTTGGATGGCTTTATGAAGATCACTATACCCTAATTTATCGCATATCTCGGAATGCACCACAAATTGGTTAATAGTAGTAAACTTTTTTGCCAGCAGCGCATTCAGTGCTTTAAGTAATTTATTGTCCCTTTTCATAGTTTTTTCAAGTATAATATGGGTTAAACCTGTGCTAAATTTTCATCAATATTTCTTTTCTTCACAAATGGCTTTGCAAAAAGTGTCAGGATACATTCTTTTTGAGAAGTTTATTTATCAATACCTGGTCTTTCGCAATGGTAGCTTCCAGTTTCTTGTCTTCTTTAAATTCGCTAAGTTTCCGGGTCGGAACTATGAAAATTGGTATGGAAGTTTGTTTCAGAACTTTCTCGGTTACACTTCCCATAAGTATTTCCTCTAACCATCGGCGGCTGTGCGAGCCCATAACTATAACTTCAGCCTTTAAATCCTGCGCTGTGCTTAGTATTGATTCAGCATAATCGCCTTCTTTTAAAAGGGTTTTGATGGTTTTATCGCCCAGGTGGAGTTTTGACTGATCGAGGAATTGCTGAATTGTTTTTTTTATGCCTTCAATATTTGCAAATTGCGAAGGAGGTTTACCCGCATCGCCATTATGTCCCATTATCGGCAAATCGGTTGTAAGCGAATAATACACCGGATCCGAAATTACATGCAGCAAAGTTACCTCCGCATTCATGGTATTAGCCAGCGAAAAACCTACTTCTGCTACTTTTTGGGCGGTCGGATCATAATCCAACGCTATCAGCACTTTTTTCATTTCATTTGTTTTCATAATCTTTATTGGCTTTACATGATAAAAGAAAAAGCATACCAGAAATGCTGGTTTTTGGGGAATCCGGAAAAAGTGCTCCCCGGACTTTTAACCGTCTTAATTCTCATCCAGGTCGTTATGATTGTCGCCGCCTATGCTGTAATAATTATTCTCCTCATCTTCACTTCCAACTTCTTCCCGTTCATCATCCAGTTCGGAACCGGGAACATCCAGTTCGCTGCCGGGCAATTCTTCATTTAACTCTTTAACACTATCAGCTTCTGGCTTTTCATTCCACTCTTTCATTTCCAAATTATCAACAGGACTTATGTCCTTCTCTTCCTGGAATTTGTTAAAAATATCTTCCTCCGCAGGATAAGTCGGATATCCCGGGAACTCAACAGCTGCGGTGTTGCCTGTTTTCTTCCCCGGAAGGTTCTTATTATTATCTTTTTCTTTCATTATTCTCAATAGATTTTGGCAGTACAAAATTAGGCAGCTGTTGGCTCGAAACTTTTACACAATTCTGTAAAAGAGTTGCATCATTCTCATATTTGCTGACTATAAAAAGGGATTGCTGAAAAATAAAAACCGGGTGTACCTGTTATTTTTCGCAGGGAATCAACACCAATAGGTTAATAAAAATGGAATACGGGATTGTGCGTAGCTCATTAATATTCATTTAATTATGTTAATCCCCTGACGAGGAATCAGGTTTATAGTTGTAATTTTTATTGATATTCAGGGCTTGTAAAACACATATTATGCTAAACAGCAAAACAGATCGTAGTGCCATATTTCAATGATTAGAAGTTTTAGTCAAAATACCTGTATGCAATATTTCGGTGCTCTGCACCTTTTGTTTTATTTTTCCGGATTTCTAAAAATAGCACGGTGCTCTGCACCTTTATTTGTTGCATCAGAGGATCTGAATTGAAGCCACAGAGTGACAAAATATTTGTAGTCTGAAAAAAGACAGTTATGTGGCATAAGAAGACAACACGTTAAAAACTACATCATCAGAAATATTCCGCTTTTAAAACGTGAATGTCGGTTGACATAACAAAGGCAATAAAAAATCGCGGGAGAAGAACATAATTGAAAGCTCGTAACCCGTCCGCCTGAGGCAGATTGGTTGACAGCGGTCAACCGCGCAGACCGCCACTTTTCATACCCTAACCGTTGTGATTTAAGGTGCACCGGAATCTGAAACCATTAATATAAGGATTGAGTTTTTAATCGGGCTCTGAATAATAATCGGTATCAAACCGAATTACGCTTCAGTACAATGCCTTGGGTGGATTTATGTTCCTGATTGTTATTGTAAATAATTATCCGTGAATATATTACATAATGAGATAAAGGTAATTTTAGTTTTTATAAATTGTTTTGTTTTGTAAAGTACGAAATGTCAACTATCGATAACAGGCATTTTCGTTCGTCGCCGGTGGCAATGCCTTCCATATAAACGAAGCATAATGATTTCTTATCGTAACCCAGCATCACTTTGCACGACTCTTTAAAATTGCTGTTATTCACGTTTTTAAAGAAATTGTTGAATACCGGTTTTGATTCATCGGAAATGAAAAGTTTGAAATTGCTGTTTATCAAACTAAAGCGTTTTTCGCCCAGCATTTCGGCGGCAGTGAAATTCAGATCGTAGATGCTGCCATCTGCATCGAGTGTGAGATAGCCCATTGGTGCAAAATCGTAGAGCATGGTGTATTTTTTCAGTGCAGCCTCCGATGTTTCATACGCCTGGCGCAATTCCTCATTCTGCATTTCCAGTTCTATCTGGTGCACCTGAAGTTCGTGAAGCAGCCGTTGCACGTCTGCTTCCATTTCCTGATTATCCGCCTTGCCTTGCTTCTGTTTTAGTTTTTCTTCAGCTTTTCTGCGAAGCATCTGTTTGTCAGTATAATCAATGTCGTCGTTTATCATGGCTCTGATTTTTATGTCTTTTTGGGTATAATTGAAATGGGAAGGGTAGGAAGCCGGAAGTCCGGAGACCGAATATTGACGTCGGAAACCTGATAGCTGAATTTTCTGATTGTTTCATTCCATTCTCCATTTATCGATTATGTTCTCTTTTCGTTGGTTACAGTTAATTTAAAGGGTCAATTGAAAATGTCAGAAGCCGGAAGACCGAAGTCGGAAGCACCCGTAAAAACTATTATTTCTGGCACAAGCAGCTTCCAACTTCCGTCTTCCGACTTCCGACTTCCGACTTCCGTCTTCCGACTTCCGTCTTCCGACTTCCGTCTTCCGTCTTCCGTCTTCCGACTTCCGTCTTCCGACTTCCGTCTTCCGACTTCCGTCTTCCGACTTCCGACTTCCGTCTTCCGACTTCCGTCTTCCGACTTCCGTCTTTTACGTCTTTGCAATCAACATCATTCCTGCGGGCTTTTTAAAGTTGTTAAGCAAAACATGAGCCGACCATTCAACAACCGGCATTTCAACCCCGTCTGCATGAACCTGCATTTTATAGCTTGCATTCAATCCCTTTTGCAGTATTTCATTCAAATCATGTTCAACCTTTATTTGCATCTTCTCAGGAACAAACATGGGTATGTAGTTTTGATTAATTACGGCCTTATGTTTTTTGCCGAAAAATTTTTCGGCTTCAGGATTGAATTCAAGTACTTTCCATTCGGTTGATAATCTGATTATAACATCCGATGATGAATTTAAAATCAACTGGTGCATCTGTTCGGTTTCGAGTAATTCCCCTTCGAGGTGTTTCATATCGGAGTTGTTCACAAAGGTAATAACAAGGCCGTCAATCCGGTCGTCGAAGGTGCGGTAAGGCATAATGCGGATCGAAAACCATCGTCCGTCTTTGGCCGGAATTTGTTTTTGTATATACACGAGTGTCCGTAATACTTCGAGTGCATCTGTTGATAAATCGGGATACACAAGGTCAGAAACCTGATCGGTAAAAGGCCTCCCGATATCGCTGTTAATAAGTTTAAAAATTTTTGTAGCCTCATTGGTAAAGCGGCGTATATTCAGATCCTTGTCAAGAAACAAGGTAGCAATATCCGTGCTGTTGAGCAGATTTTTCATGTCGTTATTTACCCGCGAAAAATCTTCAACTTTCGATGTCAGTTCTGCATTTACTGTTTGCATTTCCTCGTTCAGGCTTTGCATTTCTTCTTTCGAGGTGGTAAGCTCTTCGTTGGTCGATTGCAGTTCTTCGTTCGTTGATTGTAACTCTTCGTTGGTCGATCTCAGTTCTTCCTGCGAAGTCTGCATTTCCTCGAGGGTGCTCTGCATTTCTTCACGTGCACGCCGGAGTTCTTTTTCCAACTCAAGTTGCATGGCATTGGAAATAATCTTATCTCCTTTCTTTCCCAATCGTTTTATGCCGGCAATTTTCGGCAAGTCGTTAAATACTATCAGAAACATACCTGACAACAGTTCCGGTTTGCTGAGCCACTGTATGGTGACATTTAATGCTTGTGCACCACCATTTGTACCAACCGTGAGGTTAGGTAAAACTACAACTTCTTTTTTCAGTACCGCTTGCCTGAAAGCGGCGGGAAATTCACTGCTGATGCCTTCGCGTAACATGGCAAAAATATTCATGTTAGCCTTACCAACCGCTGGTTCGAGGTATTTCCCTGTGTGCCCGCTGATGTAAATAATATCGCCTTTTTCATTTACCAAAACTCCGGGTGGCGAAAAATGCTTCAACATCAGCTCATCGGCAATGGCTTGAATATTAATGGGAGACTTTGCCGGCATCGGGTTTTCATCTGGTATTGTTTTGCCCCGTGAAAACGATGACGGGAAATCAAACAATTCAGGTGTCTGGCTGGTACCGGATCTTTTAAAAATTTTCAGTTTCGCATCAACCGATGTAAAGAAGTGACTCTGAGAACCCAATGCTTCGGCAGTGCCAAGTACCATAATGCCATCAGGATTTATGCTGTAATAAAATAAACCTAACAGTTTTTTTTGCAGCTCGGCATCCATATAAATAAGCAGGTTCCGGCAGGTAAGTATATCAATTTTCGAAAAAGGCGGATGCAGGATAATGTTATGCCTGGCAAACACTACCATTTCGCGTATTTCGGTATTAATACGAAAGCCTTCTTCTGTTTTGTTAAAAAAGCGGTTCAGACGTTTTGATGATACATCGGCAACAATATTTGCAGGAAACACTCCTTTGCGTGCTGCCTCGATGGCTTCGTTATCAAGATCGGAAGCAAAAATCTGCAACGAAATTCCCGCATGGGCATTAATTTTTCCGACTACCTCTTTAAATACAATAGCCAATGAGTAAGCTTCTTCACCTGTAGAACATCCCGGAACCCAGGCCCGCACTATGGAACCTTCCTGAAGGTTAGTAATTATTGATGGGATAACGGTTTCTCCCAGTTTTTCCCACAGAGCCGGGTCGCGGAAAAAACTGGTCACCCCTATCAGCAGTTCCTTGAAAAGAATATCCACCTCCTTTGGGTTTTCCTGCATGAAATGAACGTAGGAAGTGATTTTATCAATTTTGTGAACACTCATGCGCCTTTCGATACGGCGATACACTGTGTTTTTTTTATACAGTGAAAAATCGTTACCGGTTTGGGTCCGCAAAAGAATTATAATTTTTTCGAGAGCACTCTGATCCTTAATCTCTGTTTCAAGGTTCGATTTAAAAACCGGCAGATGTTTGGTGAATGCAAAAAGTTTTGCCGGCAGTTCATTGGCTGGTGCTACAATATCGGCTAATACGGAGTCGATTGCATTTTGTGGCATGCTGTTGTATTTTGCTGATACAGGTTCCTGAACCAGGACAATCCCGTTTTTTTCTTTTATAGCCCGTATGCCGATGCTACCGTCGGAACCCATTCCCGAAAGAATGACGGCAATAGCCAGTTCGTGCTGATCATCAGCAAGCGAGTGCAGGAAAAAATCTATCGGTAGTCGCAATCCCCTTGTTTCAACCGGGTCGAACAGGTGAAGTACGCCTTTTAATATCGACATGCTTTTGTTGGGCGGAATTACATATACGTGGTTCTGCAATACTGCCAGGCGATCCGTAACCTGAAGAACCTCCATTTTCGAAATCCGCTGAAGCAACTCTGGCAACATGCCTTTTTGCGTTGGATCGAGATGTTGGATGACAACATATGCCATTCCGCTGTTATCGGGTACCTGACCCAGGAATTGTTCCAATGCTTCGAGCCCGCCGGCCGAGGCACCAATACAGACGACAGGAAACTGACCGGAATGAGGTACAGGTGTTTTATCTTTTGCAGACACTTTCGGTTTTTGTTTCCCGGTGCTCATGTGTATTGGTTTTAGTTACCAGTAAATTCCGGAATTACTTATTTGCCGGATATAATAATACAAATTTAAGTGAAAATACCGTATGCACAAACCATTGAATTTACCTGACTGTAAATTAGTTTTGCATTTTTATCGGGTTTAATCCGCTTAATCTCAACCTCAGTGTAAACCTTTTTCAATTCAGAGCTGGTTTTTTAACACAAATAGTGTTTCATCCTGAAGAACTGCTAAAAGTCAACAACACTCCTATAAATAGTGGGGCAAGGTGAATCTGATTTTGGTTCCTTTACCTGGTTCACTTTCAATACGGATGGTTCCGCCATGCTTTTCGACAAATTCCTTGCAAAGTATGAGTCCTAATCCTGTGCCTGATTCATTATTGGTGCCCCTGGTTGTATGTAGCTCGTTTCCTGTAAAGAGTTCTTTCAGGGCTTTTTGTGTAATTCCTATGCCGTGGTCTTCGACTGTTATTTCAACAAATTGTCCGACTTCGGTTGCACTCACAGTTATTTCGCCGCCGATAAATGAGTATTTTATTGCGTTGTTGATCAGATTGCGCAAAATTGTTTTAACCATATCAAGGTCGGCTGCCAGGAAGAGTTTGGGTGGAATGGATTGATTAAATGTCAGCAGTTTGTGTGTGGCTGCGGAAATCATATCGTCAAATTCTTCAATAACAAGTTCGTGCAAATTAATTTTAACCGGATTGAAGGATATAGCGCTGTTTTGTGCAGCGGCCCAGCATAAAAGGTTTTCGAGCAAGCCTAAAGTTCCGTTTGCCGAATTGGTTGCCATCCTGATATATTTTTCAACTTCTTTAATGTTGTATTCATGATAACTGTCCTTTAATAATTCGAGCACGCCTATTATAACACTAAAAGGGCTTCGTAAATCATGAGCAAGTATGGAAAGGAATTTAGCATTGGTTGAAACAACTTCGGCCAGTTTATTCGATTGTTCTTCAGCGTGTTTTTTCAGAAGGGCATTCTTTTTTTCCATTTCCTTCAAACGAAGCTGCAAATCGCGGATTGTTGATTTCCCGTTATTGGAAATGGTTCCGGAAATAGTATAATAGTCTGAATTCTCGTTTTTGTTATCAGAACTGTTCTCCGAAGGTTCCGAAGTATTTACTATGTATAGTGGTTTCGGTTTCATTTAAGTGAATTATGGTCGGAATAGGTCAATTTGCCTGTGGGCTTGTAATCCTTGCGTTGCGCAACATTTTGAAATGTGCCGGTGTAAGGCCTGTTACTCTTTTAAACTGGCCCGAAAGTTGAGCCACATTGCCGTAATGCATTTTGGCTGCAATTTCGGCAAGCGTTAAATCTTCGTAAACGAGATATTCTTTTACCCGTTCAATTTTATGCCTCAGTATATATTTTTCGATTGTGATACCTTCTATCTCTGAAAAAAGCGTATTCAACGAAATATAGTTGTCGGTCAAACTCAGAGCGATGTAATCCATAAAACTTAGTTTCATGTCCTCGTCCGAATATTTTTCCAGATCTCCTATGGCACTTTTTAATTTCTCAATCAGCGTATTTTTTTCAGCATCAATTAATTCAAACCCGTTTTTTAACAAGGCTTCGGAAAGCTGATTTCGTTGCAATGATGTTATTTTGCCTTGTATGGTTACAACTCCTGTCTCAACCGAAATATTAGGGATTGACATTTTATTGAGTTCGGTTTTTACAGTTGCTTTGCAGCGTTCGCATACCATATTTTTAATATACAACTTCATATTTCGGTTTTTATGTCCTTTGGTATAAATGGGAAACGCAGATTTAAGGTAACTTTCACAAACTCAGTAAGCTTTAATAATTTCTGCGAAGTTAAACAGTCAACCTGGCGGAATCATTACACAATTCAGGTACAGATTTATATAATTCCCACATTTTGCACGGGAATCAGGAATTATCGGAGTTAGATTGATGCCTGGGCATTTCATGGTTTTTTGCAACGATTCATACCTATAAATCATTTGCTCTGTAGCAGAGATAGAAATGTGAGTTAACAAGTAAGGGGTCAGAGTGAATTTTGGAGCTGTTTTGTTGATGAGTTACACATAGGGCAAAAAGCGCGCAACAATTCTGATAGTGAAAAAATCCAATAGGATAAAATGAATATTGCGCAGTTTTTTATCAGTTAAGTTGTTTAATCAATTTCCTTCTTGCGACGAAAATCCTGCTCTTTACGGTCCCGATATTCAAGGTAAGAACATCGGCAATCTCTTTATATTTGAATCCTTCCTGATGCATTTTGAAAGGCAGTCGTATGTCTTCATCCAGCGATTCAATCATTTTCCGGAGTTGTTTCGAAAAATATACTGAATGCGGATCTTCGAAGCCTGAGGCCTGTATTTCGTTCTGTTGCTGCTGCGATTTTGAATGGTCGCAAAAAACAGTGTAACGCAACGATCGGTGATAGCTGTTTATAAACGTATTCCTCATAATCGTGCATATCCATCCTTTGAAATTTGATTCATTCACGAACTTATCGCAATATTTCAATGCTTTCAGAAAAGTTTCCTGTAAAAGATCCTTGGCATCTTCCGCGTTCGAAGTTAAACTATAGGCAAACCTCATGAGAGGTTCCTGGAGGCTGACCAGTTTATAATGAAATTCTATTTCTGTCATAGCTGTAAAATTTTGCGATTAATCTCTAAAATATATGCAAAGTTGAAAAAATACAGGTTAAAATAATTACATAATTTTTATAAAAATTTACATAATTTACATATTTAGTGTGTATAAGTAAACGAGCTTAAAATGAGTTTTGCTCACGCGCACCCCTTAATCCCCGTAAGGGAAAGTCCTCGCGCACAAAAGATTGGGTTTTGCATACCAAACCTGAAATTAAAGAAAATGAACATTTTTATGTAAAAAGATGAGTTTTCTTATTAACACTAATTATTCTGCGAATGGGGTGAAATATTGCAGGTAAATTTAGGCACCGGGTTCCAGTATCCCAATTTCCAATTTCCAGTTTCCTGATTCCAGTTTCCTGATTCCAGTTTCCAGTTTCCAGTATCCGGTTTCGCGAATAGTAAGAATGATATAATCACTTCCGCCTTGTGATGTGTGAATGATGTAACTCTTTTACATAGTTGTGTAACACTTTACGGTTAAAGAGTGCGCAAATTTGCTGAATGGTAAACAATGATAACCAATCTACATGCATATGCCTTTAAGGTTCAGATTAAGTGCAAGATACAATCCTTCGTGAAAACACTGGTGTGTTTAAAAAAAGGAACTTTCCCTCAAGGAATTTTATTTGGGCAAGCATATAGTAAAGCATCATTAAAGAAATGAGTAAACAAATAAATAAAATGATTATGAAAAAATTACAATTTGCTTTGACTACAGTGCTATGTGCAGCTTTGCTGTTTTCGGGCTGTAAATCAATGAACAAAACCCAAAAAGGTGGCGCCGTAGGTGCCGTAGCCGGAGGCACTATGGGTGCCGTGATCGGAAAAGCCTCGGGCAACACAGCCCTGGGAGCAATTATTGGTGCTACCGTGGGTGGTGCTACCGGTGCTGTAATTGGCCACCAGATGGACAAACAGGCTGAGGAAATTAAAAAAACCGTTCCTGATGCAAAGGTTGAGCGCGTAGGCGAAGGTATCGTTGTTGAATTCAGCAGTAACGTTTTGTTTGGATTCGACAAATCGAGTCTTTCGGCTGATGCTAAAAATAACCTGAATAAACTGGTTACCGTTCTTAACACTTATCCTGATACGGATATTGAAGTACAGGGACATACTGATAGTAAGGGAACGGAAGCATATAACAAGAAACTCTCGGTAAGACGTGCCGGCGAAGTATCCGATTACCTGCGCGGCAGCAGTATAAAAACCAGCCGGATATCAATAGTCGGATTTGGCGAAACCATGCCAAAATATACCAATAATACTGAAAATGGACAGATACAAAACCGTAGGGTTGAATTTCTGATCACTGCAAATGAGAAAATGAAGGCTGACGCCGAAAAAGTTTCGGTAAAATAAATATAAATCTAACTGACCCACTTAAAACTACAAATTATGAAAACAAGATTTTTGTCCTTACTAATGATTTTTGCGCTTACATTTTCTGTGGCAGTTGCCCAGGAGGCAGGTAAAATGTCCTTTGGCGTTCTGGGAGGTGTAAATTTCCAGAATCTGAACGGAAAAGATTACAGCGGCGATAAACTAGAAAATGAACTGATACTGGGTTATCACGTTGGTGTTAACCTACAGATTCCGATTGCTCCGCAATTTTATTTCCAACCGGGGTTATTGTTCTCGACCAAAGGTGCAAAAAATGAAACTACCGTGTTAGGTACGACCATCACCAGCACTACCAAACTTTCGTATATCGAAATGCCCCTGAACTTGGTTTACAAAGCTTTGCTCGGAAGCGGGTACTTCACACTTGGTTTCGGCCCTTATATCGGTTATGGAATCGGAGGGAAAGTTCTTACCGAAGGAGGTGACTTATCGTTGGATCAGAAAATCAATTTCCAGAATGTTGTGGAGACAAATGAAGATTTAACGGAACCTTATTACAAGGCATTTGATGTCGGTGGCAATATTTTTGCCGGTTACCAGATGTCGAACGGCATATTTGCCCAATTCAACACGCAACTTGGACTTGTTAATATTAATCCTGAATACAAGATTTTACCTGATGACAAATCATCGGTAAAAAACACGGGTTTCGGCCTGTCGCTTGGATACCGGTTTTAATAAACCAGGTTCTGATGTAAAAAATACCGCCCCTGACTTTCAGGGGCGGTATTTTTTTTAAAGAATTTTATCTGTTATTATTTATTTTTTACGGTCAGATGGAATTTGCCAGGTTATTCATAATATCATCTCTGTTGGTGATTCTTGTAACCATGGCTATTTCATATACAGCCAAAGATTCTGGTTCAGCCATCGTTATGAAATGAAAAGTAACTTTTGCTATTACCTGGTTTCGTCTGCGCCATTGCGTATTTCATCGAAAAATGGGGTTGTCTTTTCTTCAACACATTTAGCGGCATACAGGTAAAGTGCGGCACTCCAGGTTTGCCAGTCCTGCCCCATAGGTTTGCCATCCTGGGCTTTGATCCATTCATTAAATCCATAAGTCACAGTTCCAGTTCTTGAAATTTTTATACATTGGGTAAGAATCAAGAGCTTTTCTGCGGCAAGTTTGTGCTTTTTGGCAGCAACCAGAGCTGCAACATAAAATCCGCAAATAAATGGCCAGATTCCTCCATTATGGTAATCGCCGGGATTATTGTAAATTTTATATCTGGGAAGCCAGTCAGGATCTTCAGGTTTAATAAAGGGGAAAAAATTCGGAGGCAGATTAACGGCCAGTTCACCCCTTGTCATCATGGCTGAACATTCCTCTTCAATCCAGGCAATCATTTCTTCGGCCCTTGACGGGGATGCTAATCCCGATAGAATGGCAAGACTATTGCCCAGAAGATCGAATCGTTCGCTGCTGTATATTTTATAGGCCCAGAAAGCAAAATAGGGTTTGTGTTTTACTACAAGACCTTCCGGTACATGGCGATGTGGGGTTTCAGCTGTAATTGTAAACCTTTTCATCTCGCGGTGTATATTTTCTGCCCTTTCATCTTTATCTAAAAGTTTCAGATAGCTGTATACCAATGTATTTACGAACAAGCCATATCCCGTCACCCATTGCTCATCGCGCCAGTCGCTGGTAGGTTGCTGAGCCACCAGGTATCGGTCCGACGGACTCTGATATTCCATCCACTTCAGGGATTTATTAACAGCTTCGCCAAGAAAGTCTTGCTCACCTGTTATTTTTCTGTAAATGCCAACACCAAGTAGAAATAGCGGCGTGGTATCACTGGCACCACGGTCCTCTTTGTCGTGCACCAGCGAAGTAATATGGCCATACTTTGTTTGATTTTTTGCCAGGGTTTCCAATACTTTCCGAATACTATCCATCAGTAGCTGGTTACCCGAAACAGCGATGCCCAGGATCGAAAACATCAGATCTCTTGTATAGGGTTCGGGATATCCCCAGCCGGCAGTGCGCGGAAGTCCATGAAACGGCCCGTGTGCATTGTGAAGCAGCACTTCGAGGGCGGCATCCTTTGCCTCTGCTATTTCAAGTTGGTTTTCAGGTTGCATGGTTTTTTAATGTGCTAATGTGCTAATGTGCTAATGTGTTGTGTTAATGTGTTAATGTGCTAATGGGTTAATGTGATAATGTGTTAATGTGCTGATGTGATAATGTGCTGATGTGATAATGTGTTAATGTGCTGATGCGATAATGTGTTAATGTGTTAATGTGCTGATGCGATAATGTGTTAATGGGATAATGCGATAATGTGCTGATGCGATAATGTGTTAATGTGTTAATGTGCTGAAGCGATAATGTGTTAATGTGTTAATGTGCTGATGCGATAATGTGTTAATGGGATAATGCGATAATGTGCTGATTGGGTTAATGTGAAAATGTGAGATGACGGGAAAAATAGTTACAGGAAATAATAAGAATCAGGAAACAGGGATTTTCAGACATGATCAATTTATGATCCGGACTTCCTATTTTCAGATTCTCTCCTTTTCAAATTATTTTATTCCCAACTTATCAGTTATAATCTGCACAAATCGTTTTGCCACAACACGGTAGTCGAAATTTGCCACAACACGCTCTCTGCCTGCCTTGCCCATTTTTTCGCGTAATGAGCCATCATTCATGAGCATAAGTAAATATTTGGCAATATCCTGAACATTAGCGCGATAATCCACCGTTCGTGGTGAGTTAAAAATAACCCTGTGCTTATCTTCAAAACCCGATTCGCCTCCTACCATTACTTCGTTCACAACAATTTTTTGTGCCACTTCAGCCAAAAAAGCTGTTTCGCCGTGTATCAATGTGTCAAGCATTCCCATGGCTTTGACGCTTATAACGGGTTTACCACAAGCTCCGGCTTCCACCTGGGGCATTCCAAAGCCTTCGAGCCTCGAAGGGGCAGCGTATATATCGCAGGCTCCCACCAGGTAAGGCATGAAATTACGTGAAATGGTATTGGTTGTATAAGTAACGCGCTTTTCAATGCCCAGGTGTGTCGCCAATTCAAGATCGGCCATGTTTTGTAACCTGGTTCGGGGCTGTGGCCATACCTTGCATACATATTTCCAATCAGGTGCTTTTTTATCAATTATAGCCAGAGCCTGCATCACCTCCCGGGAACCTTTCGAAGCAGCATCACCACCAACAGTTAGAATCATCAGCTGACCGGGTACAACTCCCAATGCCTCGCGAACGGCCGTAATTTTTGGATCGGTCATGCTGTATGGGATAAATGTATCGGTATTGCAACCTACGGGCAGTACTTCAATTTTGTCGCTTTGGATGCCATCGCGGACATACATTTCTTTTACCCAATTTGAAGTTACCAGGATGAGAGGAAGATCGTTAAGAACTTCCTGGTAGTTAGCAATATACCCATCAGCAACCAGCCAGGGTACCGGCTGCACACCATAGCGTTGAGGATGAAGTACCAATTGTGGAGTATGCCCCCAATATCCTACGCCAACCACAACATCCGGCATAAACCAGCGGTAATACCATTCTTTTTCCTGAGGGGAATCAAAGTGCACTGCATGAGCATCAATACCCATTTCAAGAAGTCCTTTATATAGCAGGTCTCCCTGTGTGGCAAGTCCACCGGGTGATGGCGGATAATCGTACAATACTAATACTTTCATGGTATTTAATTTGAAACTTCGGTAATGTGTTAATGTGTTAATGTGGTAATGTGTTAATGCGATAATGCGATAATGTGTTAATGCGGGAATGCGGTAATGTGGAAATGTGGGAATGTGGTAATGCGATAATGCGATAATGTGGTAATGTGGTAATGCGGGAATGTGGTAATGCGATAATGCGATAATGTGGTTGTGGTAATGTGGTAATGTGGTAATGCGATAATGTGGTATTGCGGGAATGTGGTAATGGGGTAATGGGGTAATGTGGTAATGGGGTAATGCGATAATGTGACAATTCGGAATTTATACAAATGAGTAAATTCTATTTCATTTTCAGGTTTTCAAATTCTTTAAGCCATTTTTTTGCTTCAAGCGGATCGGTAAATTGCCAGAATGCCTCTTCCTTAGGGGTAGTTTCTGCTTCCCAGCTATTCTTTTCAAATCCATACGTTTCTGTTAGTATGCTGAGCTTTCTCAGCCATATCCTCCTGGTTAGTATATGATAAAGGTCAGCTTTTATAATGGCCTTCGGATAATATTTTTTATTGCAGTCTTCATATGCAAAAGTCCGGAGTTCACTGGCGGATATTTTGCCGGCAACCCAAAGCTTAATTACTGCTCTGCTTACTTCTTCGTGCCTAAGGTGCCTGGTGTATTCGCCGGATGGATTATGAGTAAGCACCATATCGAAAGGCTTGTCCGGTAATAATTCCAGAATTATACGCTGAAGTTCTTTTTCATCCAGAGGTTTTTGGTCAGGCCCGTCATCTGCATCGCCCATGATCCCATCCGATTTCAGGACTTTTAATGCATCATAAAACTTACCGGCACGTTCGGTATCACTTTGGCGGCTCATGCATACTATAAAGCACTTCCATGCAGGATGGCTGAGTATTGTGCCTCCGGCCCACAATGTTTCATCATCAGGATGAGCTACAATAACTGCGACTGTTTTTGTTAAAATAAGCGGCATTAGTTATGGTTTTTTTATCGCGCAATAGCAGCTTTATATATGGCAAACCGGATGAAGAGTGACAAATTGATAAATCATTCCCGGTGGGCGATAAATTTTTCGGATTTATCACGGTTTGTTTAATAAACTTGCATTATATGCTCTTGCTTTGGCTGCTTTTAGGTTTTACAGGGATCAATTTATTAAACCTTATTATACTTGCCTGGTGCGGCTGTGCCTCTTATAGTGCCAATAATATTTTAAAGGAAAAATGCGATTGTGCCCGGCAATTATTCCTTTCACTACTCCTTTTGTCTTTTGCAGGCAATATTCAACCATATTTAGCAAATCCTGTTCTATTGCTTCATGGTACTGAAGATCAGCATCAGTAAGTTCAGGGAATTGCTGCCGGATTCTGCTCTGGAGTTCATACCATTGTTGAGGGGTGAGGATCTCGTCCATTTAATGTAAATTTTTAAAAGTGAATGAAAATGATGCCTGAATTGAGTTTTACGCGAATTGTTCTTGTTCCGAAAACGATTCGATGACGAAAAATACAATTACCAGGTGAGATTTACTGAACTTAGAGATTAAAACTGACGTATTCGAAAGCGCGGTTCAAAAAGGGAAATTTGTCGGCCAGCGTACTAAGTTTAATAAGGTTTTTGGATTTATTTTCGACCAGTGGAGTGATAAAAGAGTAGCCTAAAATTAGTATGAACAAGAGTAAAAACATTACACAATTCCGCTTAAGATTTACATAATTCACGTCTGTTTGTAACACCTGTTTTTTACATGAAAACGCAAAAAGCCACCAGTGGTTTCGGTAGCTAAATATTATTTTGATGTGCTGGGAAAAGAATACATGAGTCTAAATTCTTTTTTTTCTTGTTCTTTTGTCATAACACTAAAGAACCAACTTAACGAAGTGGTCTCATGAGTTCCTTTAAAAATAAGCAATGGGCGAATAAAAAGTCTAGGCTTAATAGAAATTTCACACAGATGTACGACTCGGTAAGTCTCGCAAAACAAGGCCTTATAGAGTTTCCCATATCCGGGCAGCACGTGAGGCTGGTGTTTTGCTACACACATGTCCGCGCCGTTTACCTTCGTCTGCATCTGTTGTGAAATTTCTATTAGGCCGGTTCCTACACCCTGAAAATCACCCTGAAAAGCCCAATCGCTGTTCCGCTATGTTGCCATAAGAGGAAGCTTTCTTTAGAGGGAACCGGCCTTGTAAAAATGCACCTGCGGTTCTTAGACAGAGGTATGTGCGAATGGCATGTGCGTAGAAATACACAGCAAGTTAAACTGTTAGGATTTGTTGTGCTTTTTCACGCCTTGTATTGCGAGGAGATACCTCTGGCTTAGAAACGCCAGCATTGTTATAAAGCCTTGATCTTTTATGCACATATTGCTTATTTTTAAAGGTGTGCATGAAACCGCTTCGCTAAGTTGGTACTTTTCCATCAAGGGAAAAGGACAAAGAAATAAATTCTAATTCAATTTTCGAATAAAGCATGGAACTATTACCATGTCTTAACCTTTCCAGCACATCAAAATATAATACAGCCGATTTCGGTAGCTTTTCGTTATTCAGTGTACTTTGATTAATTCCGGATCTCAAATTTCAAGGCGGATTAACACGAAGATTTGGGATCTGGATCCTGGAATTTGAAACCTGTATGTTGGGTTTTACCGCATTTAGGCCTGTCACATCCTATCCATATACCAGCTTAAAGTTTTTTCTACCTTGCGGGTGTGAAAAATGGTATTGATAGCTTTTTGTAAACGGATAAAAGCAGTTTCGCTTTTTACAACATAATCCGAAGCTTTGTGAAGCATGCAATCTATAGCCACCTCAATTTTATCCTGGGATGAAAGCATAATCACTGGCGTTTCCGGATTGAACGCTTTTATTTTATCCAATGTCTCAATTCCGTTCATAGCTGTTTTATCAATGCCATCCAGATGATAGTCTAGGATTATTACATCCGGGTTGTGCGATAAACTATCTATACACAATTCGCCTGTAGCGAAGGTTCCGATTGTGAAATCGGCATTTTCGAGGAATTCAATTTCCAGTAATTTCAGATACATGGCATCGTCGTCAACAAGGAAAAGTTTAATTTTTTGTAAGTTGTTCATCAGTGTGCGTTTTTAATTAAGTTGTACTCTGCTTCCAATTCAACACATGCCTTTGTACAAACAATATCAAGTTGCTGAACAAGTTCCGAAATACCGGCGGACTGCTGCTGGTTTTTAGCAAATTCCTGTACTTTTTTTGCCATATCTTCGTAATCGGCATTAATCCCCATAATGGCAAACGAGGGGATCATTTTATGTATGGCCGAGTACAACGAACTCCAGTCCTTTTCTTTCCAGCTTCTTTTAATCATGCTGAGCAGCGGTGGCGTTTGTTCGAGGTAAAGAGAGATCATTTCCATCATCAGTATCGGGTTGGCTTTTGTGCGACGGATCAGGTAATCGAGGTCGGTATATTTTAAGGTTTTCATTTCCGGGATTTCATTTCCATTGCCGTTATTGAGAGGTTTTTTTACTGAACCTACAATTTTACTGTATAATATTTTATCATCAACAGGTTTTGCGATGTAATCATTCATGCCAACGTCCTTGCATTTGTCAAGGTCAACCGTAGTCACATCGGCAGTAAGCGCAATAATTGGGATGCTTGATTTCATGTTGTTGCGAATGTAATCAGTAGCTTCAAATCCATTCATTTCGGGCATCTGAAGGTCCATTAATATAATGTCGAAAGTATTGGATTGTAACTTTTCGATTGCAATCCGCCCGTTTCCGGCAATTTCGCATTGAAACCCGAATTCATCCAAAAGCGTTTTCATAAGCAATTGGTTGAGCGGAATATCTTCGACAACCAACACATTTATGTTTTTAATTTCAGGATCCAATTCCAAAAGTGTATCTTCTGCATCGGCATCGGCTTTTGTTTTCATAAAATCGAGCGCAAAACTAAAAGTTGAACCAACATTAACCTTACTTATTACACTTATGGTGCCTTCCTGGGCTTCGACCAACTGCCTCACAATGGCGAGGCCTAAGCCGGTTCCGCCATACAAGCGCGAAGTTCCGCTCGATGCCTGCTGGAAGTTTTCGAAAATCTGTTCAATTTTATTTTGCGGAATACCGATCCCGGTATCCTTAACTGCAAATTCAATGGTTGCCTTGGAGTCGTCTTCACTCTGCAAACGTACGCTTACCGTAATACTTCCCATGTTGGTAAACTTTACAGCATTACTTACCAGGTTTAAAATAATCTGGTGCAAACGCACCGGGTCGCCAACCAAAACGTCGGGAATACGGGTATCGTATTCTTTTATCAGGCCTAAATTCTTTTCACGTATTTTGGGCTCGAACAAATGAAGCATGGCGGCAATTGACAGGGTCAACTTGAAAGGCGTTTGTTCAAATAGCATTTTGCCTGCATCCACTTTTGCCAGGTCGAGTATGTCGTTAATAAGCACAATTAACGCGTCGCCACTCATTTTTATGGCCTGCAGGTATTCTTTTTGTTTTGTTGAGGTATCTGTTTTCAACAATACTTTTGTAAAGCCGATAATCGCGTTCATAGGTGTACGGATTTCGTGGCTCATGTTCGAGAGGAACTGCTGTTTTGCTTTTACAGCCGTTTCTGCCACCAGTTTGGCACTTTCAGCTTTCATTTTTGCTTCTTCGGCTATTCCTACCGCCAGTTCGGCAAATACAATGGCTTCGGTTAATTCTTTGGCGATTTTTTTCTGGTCGGTAATATCCCTGGCAACAATCACTACTCCCAGCACATTTCCCCTGTCGTCCTTATACACCGAGCCGTTGCACAACACATTAATCAGTTCATGATCGGTAATTGTAAGCGGGAAATCTGCAATAAAACCTTTGGCGTAAACCTGCTGATACGCTTCGCGCGCTTTGTCCGGCTCGGTGAAATAATCAAAGAAATCGGAACCTATAATTTTTTCGCGTGATACGCCTGTAACCCTTACTGTCGCTTCATTTGTATCGGTAATTTTCCCTTCCGGACTGATGGTGAAGAGCGGGTCGCGGCTGGCTTCGATAAGACTCAGCGAATATTTTGAAAGCAAATTCTGGGCTGTAACATCCCTGGCGACAATTACCACGCCTAAAACGTTGCCGTTGTCATCCTTATATACCGAGCCGTTGAACAGCACATCGGTAAGTTTGCCGTATTTATGGCGCAGGGTTAGCGGCGAATCGGCTACTGAACCTTTTGCAAACACTTCCTGGTATACTTCACGGGCCTTTTGCGGGTCAGTGAAATAACCGAAGAAATCGGAGCCTGTTAGTTTTTTACGCGTCACACCGGTAATATTCACCAGGGCCTCATTCATATCGGTGATTTTCCCTTCGGTACTAATTGTAACCAAAGGGTCGTGGCTGGCTTCGATAAGGCTGAGCAGGTATTGTGAAGCCAGCTTTAATGAATAGCTGATTGCTTCAAGCTCTTTAGTGGCGGTTTCCTGCTTTTCTTTTTCCCCTGCCTGAAACACAAGTTCCTTATCGGCGATTTTTAACTCTGCGGCTCGTTTTCCTTTTTCTTTGTTCTGAAATATAAGCTCTTTATTGGCAATGGCTAATTCGGCTGCCCGTTTCCCCTTTTCCTTGTTTTGAAATACAAGTTCCTTGTTCGCAACAATTAATTCGGCCGCCCGTTTCCCCTTTTCCTTATTTTGGAATACAAGTTCCTTGTTCGCAACAATTAATTCGGCTGCCCGTTTTTCTTTCTCCTTATTTTGGAATACAAGTTCCTTATTGGCAAGTATTAATTCGGCTGCCCGTTTTTCTTTCTCCTTATTTTGAAATATCAGTTCTTTGTTGGCAAGAATTAATTCTGCTGCCCGTTTTTCCTTTTCTTCATTTTGAAATGCCAGTTCTTTATTGGCGATGATTAATTCGGCAGCCCGTTTTTCCTTTTCCGTATTTTGAAAAGCAAGTTCCTTATTGGCAATGCCAAGTTCAGCCGCCCTTTTTTCTTTTTCATCGTTTTGAAAAGCAAGTTCCTCATTGGCATTTCGTAAATCAGATGCCCATTTTTGCTCCGCAATGTCTCTGGCCACTACTACTGCGCCAATTATATTCCCTTTCACATCTTTATACACCGATCCGTTGAACAGAACATCAGTAAGTTTACCATGTATGTGCCTGAAAGTAAGCGGTGCATCTACAATAGATCCTTTGGCAAACACAGCTTTAAATACCTCGCGTGCCTTTATGGGTTCAGTAAAATAATCGTAGAAATAGGTGCCGATAAGTTCATCTCGCTCAATACCGGTAATATTTACCTTCGCCTGGTTCATATCCGTGATCTTTCCATCAGAACTGATGGTTATGAGCGGATCCAGGCTGGCTTCTATCAGACTGCTGGCGTATTGTGAATCGTGTGACTTTGTTCGTTCCATTATTTTTTTTAGTTAATCGAGTA
>JBBQUX010000011.1:0-51731 GCA_038212135.1 Bacteroidales bacterium
TGCAAAAATAACTGTTGCCGCAAACGAAACCCAAATTGTAAGTTTGATGCTTTCCTGTACCTCAACATCTTTAGCAGTAGCAAATAAATCTGATGGACTGGTTGACACAAACATTCCCACCAATGGCGCAACTATAAACAGTAGTATAAGAGCCGCTGCAAGTGTAATTGCGAGTTTGAAAGGGGAGAAATGTTTCAATTCGATTGTAATTATGGGTTAAAATATGACAAGGGGACGGGGAGAGGGGAGACAAGGAGAGGGGGAGACAAGGAGAGGGGGAGACAGGAGAGGGGAGGCAGGGAGAGGAGTGTCAAAGAAATTTAGGTTTGTGGTTGAATATTTTGGAAGTAATCAAAAATCGTAAATCGTACTTCGTAAATCGTACCTCGTACCTCGTACCTCGTACTTCTTTAATCGTCCCTCGTCCATTTCTATTTCTTAACAAATTGTTTCAGTTGAGCTGGCACTTTATCGTAATTGGCAACTTTCATTGGTACAACCGAAGGCTGGCCGTTACGTACCATGATGGCCTGGCCGTTTGCTTTTTGCAGTAAAAACTCAGCAAAAGCTAGTGCCGCAGCTTTATTGGGAGCGTTTCGTAAAATGGTGAAACTGTAAATCATAGGTTCGCCGGTCATAGTTTGTTTTTCGCCAGGTTTGCTGCCATTGATATCAACTTTTGCCGTTGCATATTGTTCGGTAAAACCCTGATTTTTCAGGTTTATAGCATCCGGAAGCACAATGTATTTCAACTGATGCTGAACAGCCACACTGCGATACAGGAAAATGTAATCTATTGAATTTGTTTCGATCAAAGCCAGCAGATCGGTTTCTTTCGGACGCATATAGGCTTTGTCTTTTGCAATGAATTTACTGTAAAGTCCATTTTTTTTATAGTGCTTTTCAGCTAATTGAAGCATCATTTCAGTGCGGTAACCGCAAGGATCGCTGTTGGGATCGGAACGGCCAAAAGCCACATCGGGTTTTAAAAGGATTTCCATCCAGTTATTTGCGTTGATTTGGCTGGCATAGCGCGATTTTGAGGAATACACAACACATAATTCATTGCTGGCGAATTTAATATTATAGTCCGCATATTTGGGAATCAGCATTTTATCAATTACCGCATAATCGGCTGAAGCCATTATATCACACTGTTTATCCAGATCGGTGATTTTGCGTGCTGATGCCACCGAACCACCGGCTTCCATCATTATATTCACCTGAGGATGAAGCTTTTTAAATTCATCAGCCATTTCTTTAAAAGGAACAGACAGGCTTCCGGCATGAAAAATAACCAGATCACCAGATGGTTGCATGTTTTTCTGGCTATGGCCCGAAAATGAAAATAGCGCGAAAAGGAGTAACAAAATATATATCCGTTTCGGAAAAGGGAGTATCGGATTCATCACTGATTTTTTTACAAAAGTAGGATTTCGATATGTATGAAACTGCATGTCGGAATTATTTTTCTCATGATGATTTCTACATTCCGGCATAAAAAGCAATCAGAAGTTTAGCCGGGCTAATTCACTTTCGAGCCTCAGGTATAATTCCGGGACGGTTGAATTGTTGTAAAAAATGATATCAGCCTGTTCAATACATTTGCCGATATTCTGCTTGGCCGGATCGGTAGATTGCATTTCGCGTTCCTCGTTTTCGATAAATGTTGAATATGAAATCCGGTCGGTTTCGGAGTTACGCATTACAATTCGGTCGTAGCGCAACATCGGATCGGCATCCACAGCCAGAAGCAGGAAATTTCCTTTTTCACGCAGCGAATCCACTTCGCCGGGCGTGCGGATACTTTCGATAATGCAGGTTGCGCCGGTTAACAAAGCTTGTTTGTAAAGCTGGTCGATAATATAGGATGGCGAATAGTCGGCTCGTAATTTATTGGCAACCAATACCATACTGTCACGGTTTACAGATAATCCCTGCCGAACAATTTCCTCAATTAAAAATCCCCGTACCGAAAAATGTACAAATCCCTTTTCCTGTACCAGGTAATCAACAATGGTTCCTTTTCCTGCGCCTAATGTTCCGGTAATTCCTATTATGAGCATGGTGATTTTTAAGTTAAAGTTATAATTCTGTTACTTGTTGCAGGTTGCTTGTTGGTGGATATGTAAAGGAATTGATTGGATTGGATTAACCGGAATAACTGCTCAGTATCAGAAACATCAGTTTTATAGAACTTGCCATCCTCAGATTGCATTTTCAGTTGTCCAATATTTTGGGACAACTCACTTCCTTCAAGTTTTAACTTTGTTTTTAATGCATTCCAATATTTTCTTGGTCTGGGAGAGTCAGTTAATACTTCAATAATATCAACAACAGAAAAATACCATTTCCCTAGTTCAGCATCCCACTTTGAACGTATTTTTTTGTTTTCAAATAATTTCAGATCTTTCATTGCTGCCAAGGTTTTGTTAATGCAGGAAATATTTGTCATTGAAAATATGGAATTATGGTGGGGTTTTAGATTGTACGAATAGTCTGTATATTGAATTGTTCAGAAGGTATAAGATTATCAAAATTTATTTTCTCTCAACTCCTTAATCCATTTTCCCCCATCTACTTTCACGGGTTCGTAATTCAGAATCTTGTCAAGTAAAACTTTTTCGTCACTTTCAGCAATCAGGTTTATTCGGTGTTCGGGTTTTACAAAGCGCTGATCGACAGAATGGTCGAGGAAAGCAAGAAGCTGATCCCAATAACCAAGTACGTTATAAAGGGCTACCGGCTTGTTTATAAGATCCAGCTGGTTCCAGCTCATTACTTCAAAAAGCTCATCCAAAGTTCCGATACCGCCGGGCATGGCTACGAAACCGTCTGAAAGCTCATCCATCACAGCCTTGCGTTCGGCCATGGATTTTACTACATGAAATTCGGTAATTCCTTTATGAGCCACTTCTCTTTCGATCAGGGTATTGGGCATTACTCCAATTACTTTTCCACCGGCCTGCATCATAGTATCGGCTATAACCCGCATAAGGCCAACATTGCTGCCACCATAAACAAGTGAAATATTTTTTTCGGCAAACAGAAGTCCGAGATCACGGGCTTTAACGGAGTATTCTTCACGGCTTCCGGCACTGGAGCCACAAAATACACAAATGGATTTAATATTATTCATGAATTTTTCTGGTATATAGTTATGGTAATCTGATTCTTTTAGTCTGAAGTTGTACAAAACTCCGGAATAGCAAAAGTACTTTTTTTCAGGTTTCGAAGGATTTCTATCATCCCCCGGGAAACTCACGTTGCCCGAAATGGATATTATTGTACTTTTGAAGCATCAAAAGAATCGAAATTACATTTCAATACACTGAAAAATAAAGAATTGGAAAACTGCGATGAACGATTTATATCCACTGAAATTCAAACCCATTTTCAAGGAAAAAATATGGGGCGGAGATAAAATAAAAACTGTTTTTGGAATGGATTACTCGCCTTTGCCCAATTGTGGCGAAGCATGGGTTTTGTCAGGCTATGGGGAGGAAATCAGCGAAGTAGCCAATGGCTTCCTGGTTGAAAATCAACTGGATGAACTCATTGAAGTTTATATGGGCGACCTTGTCGGCGAAGCGGTGTATGAAAAATATGGCAACAAATTTCCACTGCTTATAAAAATCCTGAATTCCAGCGACTGGCTCTCCATTCAGGTACATCCTGACGATAAATTAGCCGAAAGCCGCCACAACGAATGGGGGAAAACCGAGATGTGGTACATTGCCGATGCTGAGCCCGGAGCTGAATTAATAAGTGGGTTTAACCGCGAAATGACTCCGGAACTCTATCTTTCGAACCTGAACAACGGTACGCTGAAAGAGATTATGAACTATGAAAAGGTCAAAAAAGGCGATGTGTATTTTATCCCTGCAGGAAGGGTTCATGCCCTGGGACCTGGATTGTTACTATTCGAAATTCAGCAAACAAGCGATCTAACTTACCGCATTTATGATTTCGATAGGGTTGATGATAAAGGGAATCCACGCCAGCTTCACACAGAGCAGGCTCTTGACGCCCTTGATTTTACAAAACAGGATTCGTACCGCACAGAATACAAACCGGAATTCAATAAAACCGTTCCTGTAGTCGAAAGTACTTATTTCAATACCAGCCTGATTCATTTTGGCACGCCTGTTGTTAAGGATTACAGCGGAATTGATTCATTTGTGATCCTGCAATGTGCTGAAGGCAAATGTAGTATTGAATATGACAGTGGCACTGAATCCTTACAGGCAGGCGAAGTAATGCTTATCCCGGCAGTTATGGAGAAAATCAGGATTGTTCCGCTTGTTGAATCCAAAATCCTTGAAGTACATTATCCCCAGAATTAATCAAACCCCTGGATATCAAACTAATAAAAAATGAAAAACATCCTTTTTGCGGCTTTACTGATTTTTATCGGAACCACTTTACTGGCTCAGGAAACCGGTGCCGACAAAGTGCTTTTCAAACTTCCTAATGTTACCGTTACGGATATGAAAGGTTCTAAAATAAATACTGATAAGCTTTTCAATGATGGCAAACCAATGATCATAAGCTTCTGGGCAACATGGTGCAAACCGTGTATCAAGGAATTAACTACCATTGCGGATGTATACGAAGAATGGCAGGAAGAAACCGGTGTGAAGCTTTATGCAGTTTCAATTGACGATTCGCGTTCGTCGGGCCAGGTAAAAACACTCGTTAATGGCAAAGGTTGGGATTATGAAGTTTTACTGGATATGAATTCCGAATTCAAGCGCGCCATGAATGTAAATGCAGTTCCCCATACTTTTGTTGTAAATGGCAAATGCGAAATTGTATGGCAGCATACCAGTTTCAGCGAAGGTGCCGAACTCGACCTGATTAATGTTGTGCGCAAGCTTAACGCCGCAGAACCCGTTTCGCATTAAGCAATCATTGCTTTTCAAGCGTCTCAGTTTCGGTTTTTCAATAAAATATCAATGGTATAAGCCTACGGATAAAACATGTAATCAATGTATTGCATTTTTATTTCAGTGGTTTCATTTTCGAAAGAAATATGTAGATTTGCTGATCGTTTTGCCAAAATCAAATCAAACCCTAACATTTTGAAAACTCAGTTTTTCCCTTACACAACGTTACTCGTTGTGCTTGCAATCTTGGTACCTGTCCTTCTTCCGGCCCAGAACCATTCAATCGGTAGCCAGGTGAACGGGAACTTCCAGTTGGATGCGCAATACTACAATGTTGATTCAGCCATAGGAGCGTATCAGGTTCCTGAAAAAATGCTGATGAACAGCTGGACCAATATCACGTATTCGGCAGGTAATTTTAATGCAGGACTTCGTTTCGAAACATACCTCAACCCCGTGAACGGTTACGACCCAAAGTATAAGGGTACCGGTATTCCTTATTGGTTTGTCGACTACAAAACCGGACAGTTCCAGGTTACTGCAGGTCATATTTATGATCAGTTTGGAAGCGGTTTGGTTTTCCGTACCTACGAAGAGCACAATCTTGGATATGATAATTCGCTGAATGGAGTTCGGGTTAAATTTAACCCGGCAAAAGGAGTTGAGCTAAAGGGTATTTATGGTACGCAGCGGTTTTATTGGGAAAAAGGGCCAGGAATTGTTCGCGGAGGTGATGCCGATTTTATTTTAAATGATATTATAAAATCAATGTCGGAAAGCAAACTGCGTCTGCAACTTGGCGGCAGTTTCGTGAGCAAATATGAAGCGGATGAACTGATTTATAATAATTATGCCGATTCGCTGAACCTGGAAAGCGAGCCCTTAATAGTACCTCTTAATGTTGCCGCTACAGCCGGCAGGATGAATATAAGTTATGGCAATTTTGGACTGACCGGGGAATATGCCCATAAAATTAATGATCCCAACGATAAGAACAGCTACATCTACAATACCGGTGAGGCAATCCTGCTCACCGCTTCCTATAGTCAGAAAGGCTTTGGGGCATTTATTCAGGCAAAACGCCTTGATAATATGATGTATAAGTCGAAGCGTACAGGTGCCGATAAAGCCCTGGATATTAATTATCTGCCAGCTATAACCAAACAACAAACCTATTCGCTTGCTTCCCTTTATCCCTATGGTACTCTGCCCAATAGTGAAATGGGAATGCAGGCTCAGGTAAATTATAAACTCACGAAAGGCACTTTGTTGGGCGGTAAATACGGAACTGACCTGGCAGTTAGTTTTTCAGCTGTAAATTCAATAGCAAAGGATACCTTTCCAGGCAATCAAATATACGAAACCCCAGCCGGAACCATTGGCTATACAACTGATTTTTTTAAAATAGGCGATATTAATTACTACCGCGATTTCATCGTGGAAATCGGGCATAAGTTTTCACAATCATATAAGTTGAACTTTATGTATATGTACGAAGGATTTAATATTTACGAAGTTCAGGGACATGATATTCCTTACATACATGCACACATTCTTATCGCGGATATGACCTATAAGTTTACACCGACCAAAGCATTGCGATTCGAGGCTCAAACTTTGATAACCAGGCAGGATGAAGGCGACTGGGTATATGGCTTACTTGAATACTCCATTGCACCGAAATGGTTTTTCAGTGTTGCCGATTTATATAATGCGGGAAATGAAGACAGGGACCACCGCTTTCATTACCCGATGGCCGCCATAGCATACAACAATGATGCTAACCGGATACAGATTTCGTACGGTCGTCAAAAAGCAGGCGTGGTATGCGTTGGAGGCGTATGCCGCGAAGTGCCGTCAGCAAATGGATTTACAATTTCACTAACCTCCAGTTTCTAAAACAGTTAAGGTCATGAAAGTAATAAAGATCATACAAATAGCACTATACATAAGCATCGGCATTTTTATGAGTACAGCCTGTGATAAGATTGCCGCGCCTTACGTAATTCCAAATGAACCTGCTGATACTGCCGCTTGTCCGGTTCCGGATTTTCCTGCTGTAACTGCTTATTTTAAGCGGGCTCTCGTTGAGGATTATACAGGGCATAATTGCCCTAACTGTCCCCGGGCTGGTCTTATTGCTGCTGATTTAAAAGATCATTACCAGGATTCGGTTGTGGTTGTTGCCGTTCATGCAGGCTTCTTTGCCAAAGTGAGTGCCAACGACCCGGTGTGGGCTTATGATTTCCGCACTTCCGCCGGCACTGAATGGGATAATTTCTTCCAGATAGGCGCTGTGGGTAATCCAAATGGTATGGTAAGCCGCAAAGGCTATCCGGCAAACCAGCATGTTATACCGCCATCAGCCTGGGGAAATGCATTAAAAGAAACCGTTGCAGAAACTCCACTGTTAAATCTGCAACTGATTACCGAATTTAATGCTGGTGAAGACAAACTTTGCATTCATGCAAAAACTACTTTTCTGCAGACAATTACTGATCGTGCTTTGAACCTCTCAATAATTATTACTGAGGACAGCATTGTTCAGGCACAGAAAAACAGCGATCCATCGGTTGGTCCCACTCCTCAAATACTCGACTATGTGCATATGCATGTAATGCGCGGTGCTGTTAACGGCACCTGGGGGACTCCCGTTCATAGCCTTTATGAGCTTTCAAATGCTCCGGTCATAAAATCTTTTCCTGTTCATCTTTCGGATTTCAACCTGAATACCTTGATCCCGAAAAACTGTCATGTGGTTGCTTTCGTTTATGATATTAGTACAAAGGAAATATTGCAGGCGGCGGAGATGAAAGTAATTGAATGATTTAGTAAACAGGAAAAAGTGAAAAATGAAAAATTCCTGTTATTGATTGAAGGCAGAGATTTTTTACAGATCTCTTTATCAGTAAGGAATTCAGGTATTTTTTTATGACGTCAGCATATTCAATCGGAATAATTCTAAATTTGTGTCAGAAACTTTTATTAAAAATCCGTTTTATGAAAAATATTTTCCTTTTTTGTCTGGTGGCAATTGCCGTAATTTCCTGTAAAGAAGATGAACCATCATTAAGTGAATTCAGGTTTCACAAATTTTATTGTTTGTGAATACCCGGAATTTGTGACTTTCAGTAAATAATTTCCTCCTGGTAATGCAGAAATGTTATACTGTTTTTTGTTTAGTAACCCATTCAGCATAAGTTGCCCCTTCGAATCATAAATGTAAAAGTCAAAGGGTTCAACTAAATTCTGATCTGTACAGCTGATGTTCATAAAATCGGCAACAGGATTAGGGGAAATTGAAATTATTTTATGAATCCGGTGTTCCAGTGGCATTATGTTTTGTGACAAGAATTACTAAAGTTGAATTGGAGTTTTCGCCGACAGAAATAATTTTACCGTCAGGCAGAAGTATCATTGAATGAGAATACGAGGAAAAACTTCCGAAGGATGTATACACTCTGCCTTTTGTTCCAAAAGTATTGTCGGGTGACTGAGCAAAAACAATTATGCTTGCCATGATGGCAATTGCAGGTGTGGCTATATGTTTTTTAAAATTTGCGCTCATTTTATATTCGGTTTAATTAAGAATATGATTATTGAATGGTATTAAGGCTAGCGGATTTCGAAAGGTTGAAAGCGAAATGGTACTCAGCATACACATAAATCAAACGCCATAACATCCTGTATCAAGCTTGGTTCTGCCAAAACCAGAATTTGTGTTGAAAAGAAAACAAGATAAAAGCATGAGACTGTGGAGTTGTTTAAGATGAAAAAGATATAATTCAGAGCGCAGAAACAAGTAATGGAAACCAATCTGATAATATTGTTACGATTGGATTGTGTAAGTTAATTGCCATGATTTTATTCATGGAGAATATGTACAAGAATATAGATATAACAACACAATGTATAAGAAGTTCAATACACCTTAAAACCTTCTGATATCCTCAATCAGGAATGTGAAGGTTATAATAGAATTTTCAGGATATGAATCCAGTTCAATATAAAAATCGAAGTTCCTAGATGATTGAGAAATAGTTAATCCATATACTGTGTTTTATCTTAACTTATTGGAAGAGCGAAAGTGCCACACACGGCAATTCTATTTGATTGGCTCAAGAATTCCAACTTCCGGAATCATAAAAACCCCAAAGTCCCTGATGACCTGGTATAAATTCAAAATCTTTATTTCTGATCGGCATAACGCCACCAGGCCAGGGTACCTCCAAGTCCAAGGAAACTTGTAAATAGCAGAATAATGTAACTGGCAACGGTTAACTGCATTCCCTCGGTTCCCGCCGGTACACTCAATAAACCAGGAATGGCCCAGGGGAAATAAAGCCTTAAGCCCAAAAGACCGGTGAAATTGGCCATCAGCAATGTAAGTATTACAAAGCCCATCGGAAGAAGATATCCGCGGCCATAGCTGGCAAAAAATGCAACGGGGGTGCAGAGCAATATTGTTAAAAGCGATGTAGCTATATATATGCTTCTAATTCCGTAAATCAGCTCATCGGACCAGCCGGTAATACCAATTATTTTTCCGAAGAAGATTCCGGAAAACCAGAAGACAAGGGTGAGAACCAGGCATCAGATTACGACAACAATAAATTTTGCGATAACGATATATAGGCGTGAAACAGGCAGAGCAAGAATATCTTTTGCCGTGCGTTCGGCATATTCGCGTCCGAAAACCCAGCTGCTCACAAATCCAAAGCCTATTAATCCTATGGCTGCCATCCCTTGAATGAGAAAGCTCAGGTAAGCTGACCAGTCAGCATTACCCAACCGTAACAAGGTAGCCTTTGTGCCCATAATACCAAGTTTAGCGGCAATTTCCGGGTGTTTCTGGATATAAAACATCAAGCCCATCATTAACGGGATAAATATAAAAAGCAGGAAAGTAATCCATACAATTTTTGATCTGCGAAGTTTCCTGCATTCAGTTGTAAAAGCAGCCCAAAGACTTTTCATTTTGCACCTCCCTTCATTTCGATGGTTCTCAAGAAATAGGTTTCCAGATATTCTTCCTCCACCTGCAATAAAGTAGGAGGGCAGTCTGCATTTACCATGATGGTGGCAATAGCATCAGGTTTTGTGATTGTCTTTTCGTCCCGAATCTCCAGAATTCCGCCTTTTGTTTCACTGACAGTGAACCCGTTTTGAGTAAGAACTGAATGAGCTACTTTAATGTCATTTGCATTTACTAAAAGGCGTTTCCGGCTCAGAATATCCAATTCACTGGTATCCAATTCCTGCAACAACAGGCCTTCATGAATAATGCCGACGCGGGTTGCAAACCGTGATATTTCGCCGGGTATATGACTCGAAATAAATATTGTAACGCCGTGATTTGTTGCCAGATCGCTGAGCATTTCACGGATTTCAAATATCCCGGCAGGGTTCAGTCCGTTTGTAGGTCGTCTAAAATCAGTATTTCGGGGTTATGGATAAATGCTTTTGCAAGTCCGAGCCGCTGTGCATTGCTCAGCGACAGGTTTTTTGCTTTCCGGTTACAATAAGCTCCCAACTGAAGTTTATCAATTATAGTATCAACCACTTTTTTATGGGGTAGGAAACGCAAACGGCGGATTATTTCCAGGTTTTCCCTAACGGTGAGATCAGGATATGAATAAGGTATTTCAACAAGAGATCCAATGTTTTTCCATAACCCGGTATTGTCGGAAAAAATCTTCTGCCCTTTAATATAAGCACAACCTGAAGTAGGGCGAATCATACCCAGGAGCATTCGGATGGTAGTCGTTTTACCGGCTCCGTTCAGACCTAAAAAACCGTAGATTTCGCCTTTTCGCACATTCAGCGACATATTTGAAACAGCATGAACATCGCCATAGTGTTTTGATATACTTTCGGTTCGTATAATATCCACCATGGTCTTTTATTTTGTAAAAGATTCTTGTAATCAGGGTTTTAAATCGGTTTTAGAAGAGCTATTCATGCCATTTTCATTCGACACCTTTGCAGTGACATGAACGAAAATACTAGGAATCGGATATGTTCTGCTGAACTTCCTCTGACTGGCTCTCGTTGTTTTCGTTAACAGGCTGAGGCTTATTTGCCATAATCCCGAAGCTGATGTACCCGAGAGCGAGGATGAAGCCCAGCCACCCTTTTGCCGGAATCTGCAGATCCGTTGCCCAGATAATGGAGGCCAGAATGGCAACAGGCGTAATGGCAACCATGGTAATATACAGCAGTGAAGTGAAGTCGAGGTTTATTTTCATTAATGAGCTGATTATCAATCCGAGCAATGCGTTGAACAGTGCCTGAATAAGTCGGTAGATATATAATAACAGTACCATGAGGATGAAAATCAGGATATAAAATAACCAGGCATATCCGAACCAGTCATAGATTTTCTGCGCGTTTAAAGTAAAGTCCCGGACCCCGGATAAATCATAGGTTCGCGTTTCATTTTCTTTTTGCTGTGCAATCAGTTTGTTTTTTGTGAGCAATACTTTTGCACTGCCTTGCAGTTCATTGATGCTTGATGAATCTGAGAGATCTATTACAAAAAGGGTTTCACCAGCCTTAGATTTTATGAAGTATGGCGATTCTGCATCCATCGATGCAATCCCGTTACTTATAGTGATCTCAGGAAGCTGATCGACAACGAATTTGCCATCTTCCTTCATAAAATTATTTAACCCTGTTACAATGGCAACAATAAGAGGAATGGCACACAATAATACCAGAAATAACAGGTATGCGAAAGTTTTTCCCTTGGTACTATTTACGGCATCACGGTATGTTTCAGGATTGTAAAATGAACCGATTAGTGTTTGAAAGAAACCAAACTTTTTCATAGTCATATTTTAGATAAACAAATATATAAATGTTTAATGTGTCACGGATGCCAATTGATAAAATAACTGATTTATTAGTCAATAAAAAAGCCACCAGGAATCCTGATAGCTTTTTAGGTTAAGATTTAGAAATTCTACTTTCTGACAACAATCTTTTTCACAACCTGCTGTTCACCTGCAGTAATTGTTGCAAAGTAAACTCCATCAGGTAATTGTGAAAGATTGAGCATGTATGTTCTTGAAGTCTCTGCCTGGTTTACAATTAAAACAGTTTTCCCCATGGCATCGGTAAGTTTCAGACTGGCTGAGCCTGTAAGGTTGCCAAAAGAAACCGTTGCAAAATCAGATGCAGGATTTGGATAAATGCTGATTTCTTTATTCCGGTTATCATTAAGTCCGGTACAATATTCAACCCAAACATACTCATCTTTTACAAGTGTGTCGCTGAAGGTATCGTTCGAAACGATTAATGTAACATCGTAAAGTCCTTGTTCTGCATAGGTTACAACAGGATTTGGCTCGTTACTTGTTTCAGGAACGCCGCCGGGGAAAGTCCATGCCCAGGAAGTGGTTCCGGAGGTAGAATAGTCATTGAATGTTACCGAACCGCCATCGCAGATATTGATTGGGCTACCCATAAAGTTTGCGGTATAGGGCGAAGCAAGAATACCGAAAAACTCAATGATACGGCGCATATATTCATTGCGGGTCGAAGGAGCATCGCCGTTCGCCAATCCTCCAAACTCAAAGGCCGATGCTATGGTACGATAGTTTCCGGCATCGTAAGCAACTGCTGAGATATAAAGAGGAGTCATATTTTTAAACAAGTTAAAAGCTGGTGAATTAGCTGAAACGTGATCGATAAACTCGTTATCACCATTGTATGTAAATGTTAATCCTTCGGCAAATTGCCCGCCCTGCCCGGTTTCGGAACTCAGGTCGTTACCGCCATCCATTACACCATTGGCTTTAAATTTCGGGTGAACTGCCGTTTTCGGATCATAATACCAGGTATCGCCTCCTTCCATGTACAAACGGCCTCCGGCATCAACAAATGCCGCGAGCTTCTGACCCTCGTTAGTCGTTAACACATGTTTATTGGTGCTTACACCCAGGCAAACAAAAAGAGTAGAATAATTACTCAAATCAGCCGGCATGGCAGTTTTATACTCAGCAAAAACACTGTTCGATATCAATGCGGATTGTACCGAAGGTCCTGAGTTATGGTTTGCGTCGAGGTCTATTACAGCAACCGGAATTTGTCCGACAACTATGTTGAAAATATCCAGTGTCTGCAAACCGAGGTCAGCAGTCATCAGGAAAGTTACCGGGATAACATGTCCGCTGGGTGTGTTTTCATCAGCCTGCATGGTAAATGTACCTGATGCTGACTCGTTGGCCGCCAGGTTACCGTAACTCTGCGCCGGTGGCGAAAGCAATGCAAGGTAAGGATCGTTAAACGAGATTTGCCCTGCAACATTGGTTACAGGAGCTGTTCCAATATTTTTAGTATAAACCGAAATATTAAAAATTTCGCCCGGATCAGCTTTACCGTTTCCATTTCCTGATTGTGAATCATCAATAGAAAAAGTGGTATACTTTAAAATACCTGCATGCGCAGTAATACTGAAGTTCCCTGCCCAGGTTTCACTACCTGAAACAGCAGTGAAATGGAATGGAATCACATGCATCTCAGGAATATCGTTTGCAACCGAAAAGCTGAAACTGTTTACCATTGCAGTGGTATCCTGTGCAGGAACAACCGAATATACATCAGTTGAATCAAGGAGCGAAATATACGAATCGGTTGTTGATACTGTTACCTGAACATTTTCTGCGTTCAGTACCCCAATGTTAGCAAAAGCTACATCCATAAAAACGGTTTCACCAAAATCAGCCTGGCTGTTATTGTTAAAAGCTGCATCACTGATTGTATAGGAATTATAGATCAGGTAAGGTCCGTTGTTCGGGATTATAGCCAGGCTAGCCATGTAAGGAACATGGTTGAAAGCTGTAAGCACCAATTGAATGGTATCAGGAGTCTGAAAGGCAGGGAAGCTTAACGTAACAATCCCGTTGGTAACAAACCCTGCAGTGATTAACTGATTCTCCATGCTTAATGCTGCCAGTGCGCCTTCAACCGATGAATTTACAACCAGTGAAGTGCTGCCAAGGAAAACCTGGTTTTCGTGAGTTGCATTAATAACTTCTGGCATTGCTGTACGAACCATTACTGATGGGTCGCCGAAAATAGTCCAGGTATCGGTCATTTCATCACCACCGGATCCATAAGTTTCGTTCATTTTCATGCAGCCATTCATCGAAATACCTCCGAAAGTCCGCTTGATATTGGTTGGGTACGATTCCACGAGGATATCATTCATTTCATCCTGTCCATCCATTGGCGGGTTCCAACTCTGGTTAATGGTCGACATAAGAGTAGCAACAGCACCGGTTGGGCCGGTAGCATTTTTGGCTCTTAACCATGCTTCGGCAAAACAAGTGCCGCTAACAAAGTTACCGTTTACACAGGCAACGCTGAAAATAAACGGCCACATGTGGTTGTTGGTGAGCGCATTCACATTGTTATTTGCAAAACCGGTTGTACCCCAGGAGTTATCGCTGCCATGGCCAACATAATTTACAATTGAACGGCCTGCATTCAACTCAGTTGAAACATTAGCCGGTGTTGGGTTTCCGGGTAGGTCCTCACCACCCTGCGAGCCATCGTAAAGTTCGGCAACCGTTGAATATGTGAACCCGACCAGATCGGTACGAATGTTCTGCATGTGTTCGTAGTCCATTTCGTTATCGTCACCGGGACCCTGATCCGAAGCAATACCAACTCCCTTTTCAAACCATGCGGTTGAAGTTAGAGGCTCCTTTTCATATTCCAGCGTACGCTGAACCATGGTATTTACATGTTCAACATTTTCGGCTGAAAAACGGCCAACAAATACATCCGGATAGTGATCGTTCCCTACCAGGTAGCCGTAAGCCACATCCGAAGGTCCGCCAAGGCTGCCCGTTGTATTGGTAGGAACCTGGGGGCCATCGCCCACAAGCAAAAGAAACGTTAAACCGTTGGTATTGTAATAATCTGTTACAAAAGATTTTAATGCTGCTGAAGTTGTGCCAACGGTTGCTACGTCAACCATTTCGGTTTTAATTCCCATGCTGTTTTTCCAATCCACAAAAGGCTGCATAGCCAAAAGGTAACTGGCGTGACTGATAATCAGCATACGTCCGTAATCATTAAGCGGCGTGAAATCGTTGTTTGATGAATTGTTCAGAAAAACACGGCTGTATGCCTGGCTGAAATCCTGGTCGATGCGTGTTGGCAACTGGTTGCGGCTGATAATATTGTAACCGCTGTTATTGGCAACTTTCAGTCTCAATGTGATATCGGTGTATACCCTCAGCACCTTTGTAACCGGATTATACTGAAAAGGATAAGCTATCACTGTTTGTCCACGGTAATCGCGCAGGATAAACGGATCGCGAAGACCCGATTGGTTGCCGGGGTAAAACTTGTCTTCGTTATAAGCCCTGCCATATTCGAAAGGTACAGTTGCCGGGTTGATATCGCGGGTAAAATTGCCCTTTGAAGGAGCTATTTCCATATTTGTGTATTCAACAAACGACGACGAAACAATTTCCAGCTCCATCATGGCAATATCAGGAATTATAACAGATGTTGTCATTTTTGGCATATCCGGGGCACTTTTGTCCAGCATCGGGGTCGTGTTGCCCAATGAAATTGTGAAGGCATTACCATGTTGAGTTTTTACCTCATTGAGGTAAAACCCATCCAGTTTAAAATGGATCACTGAAGTGGAAATATCGGATGAGATCAGCTCAACAGAAGCATCAACAGCCTGCTGCGAGCGGATAGGTTTCCACTCACCGGCAAACGATATTACTGTAAAGCAGGCAAGCAGAACTATGGAGATTGAAAGTTTTTTCATTTTATGCTTGGTTTGTGTTTTTGTAAGTTATTTGTTTTTAACTACTTTAATTATCTGTACATTTTCACCGCTATAGATTTTGCAGTAATACATACCGGCAGCCAGATTTTTTCCTTCAAATACAGTTTTGTTATTGCCGACAGCTTTATTGCCTTCTTCGATAATGCTAACTTCATTACCAATTGAATTGTACATCACTATTTTTAGGTAGCCTGATGATTTCAGGTTGTAATTGATATGCAATTTATCGTTGAAAGGATTCGGGAATACTGTAAAGTCATTGTCAATCGATGGCTTAATCCCTGTAAAACCAAACGTTACTTCATTCGAAGCTGCTGACTCGCAACCTGTAGTACTGCTCACAATTACATAATATGTTTCGGTATGCGCAGGGTAATAAGTCTGGGCTGTTGCCCCGGGAATAGCTCCCTGGCTGTTGTACCATTGGTTGCCCTGTGTGGATGACGAAACAAGGTGATCATTGGCTATTGACACAACCGGGGTTGCAGGAGCCTGTTCAACATTTACCGTAATACTGGCATTTGTGTTGAAAAAAGAACTTGTTACTAATACATTGTATGTTGTGGTTTCATTTGGGGTAGCAATAGGGTTGAAAATGGTAGCATCGTTCAGTGTATTGGCCGGTGTCCATTCATAACTGTAAACTCCTGTACCTCCTGCTGCAAAAATATACAGTTGAGCCGGTTCACCTGAGCAGATTGTTGCCGGTAACGCCAGGGTAGAAGTTACCAAAGCCCCTGTAACTGTCTGGCTGAAAGGTGGGAATGTAATATAATCAATCCATGCAGCATCCTGACCTGCCATGGTTGCTTCGTCCTTCTCATATACCCAGCTGAAACGGTGGTTTCCTGCTGTGATTAGATAACTTACTCTTGCCCATTCCTTATTGCCACTCCAACTCCCGATTTCTGTGCCGTCGATATAAAACTTCAGGAAGTCGTACCCGCTTTCGGAGGAGACTTTGCGGTAGAATGAGATGGTATCGTTGGTAAGCACCTGACCCTCAATATAAATTTCGCTCTGTTGCAAATTATTTATGGACCCTGATGTTGCGCCGAAATATCCTTCGTACTTTGTGGATGGGCTAATTTTCCATGGTTTGGCACCTTTCATATGCCAGCTGTATTTCAGGAAATTGCCGGTTTCAAAATCTTCGAGTTGAAGTCCTATTCCTGGCGAAAGTACGGTTACCGAATTATAAGGTCCGGCGGTTGCAACAATATTCAATGAAAATGTACTGCCAAGCGGAGCATCAGGACTTACCGTAAAACTGAAAGTGGAAGATCCGGAAGCTCCCGGTGACAATGTTCCCAGGCTCAGAGCAGGGGAGTTGGATATAATATAATTGCCAGAAACAAAGAGTTGTGTTGTTACTTCCGACGAGGTGCAATGGCCTGTATTGGATGTAGGGACAGTTAAAAAGATGGTTTCACCCGGATCAATCTGACCGTTCCCGTTACCTGATGTTGCATCGTCAATAATAACGGTTCCGTTTACAAGCTCAGGAGCATAAAATACCAGGCTGAATCCGGAAGTGAATATACTGGTATCGGCTACGGTAGTTATTGTAAAGTATGCATTATGCATATCAGGTATGTAGTCGTTAACCTGGATGGTAAACGCGTCGGAGGCAGAAGCTGAGCCATTGCTGGCTATCAGTGGCCAGGTATGCGTATTCGCAGGAAGCGTAACAAAAGCATCGGATGTGCTGAGCGTTGACAGCGCATTTACTGCATCCGAATTGCCAAAGTTCTCATAACTGAGATCTATTGTAAGCGGTTCGCCAAATTCAGGCAATTGGTTATTATTTCCTCCGTTGTCTTTTACAAGATAATTGTCGAGCACAAGGTACGGACCATCTGGTGAAGCAACCAGAACACTGTCAATATAAGGTTCACGGTTTTGCTTGGTAATTACAATATCAGCATAACCTGGTTCGGTAAACGGAAGCAGGGATACTACTGCAAGACCATTCCCGTCAGCTTCGGCTACGCCGTGCAGGATATAGTTTTTGCTGATGGCTACATAAGCGTAAGGTTCGGTCAGCACTTCAAACGTTGGTGTGCCTAATGGGAGCAAAGGCATATAGTCAACAGTCAGTGCTGGGGGCACCGAAAAATAAACCATTGTAGAAGGATCGCCCATCAGGCAATAAATCTCCCAGTAGTATTGTTTCATACTTGAATTCGATTCCTGCACGGCCAGGTTTCCGGCGAATACCATCTGATCCATGGTGCTGTACCATTCAGCAACAGGTTCGCCATGATCGTGGAAAGTGCGGTCGTAAGCACCTAAACCCGTGGTTTCGTAAGTTGGATTTGTCAGAACTTGTCCATTCCCCACACCCCACCAGTAATCTTCGTCCCAGTAGCTGTTATTCGAAGCACCGATATACCCTAAAGCACCTTTGTTTTCGGCTCTCAGGAGAGCCTCGCCGAAAGTATTCTGGTTATAGGTATTGGTCTGACAGCAATTACCAACCATCAGGCAATATTTATCGGCATTTGTCATATTGGCAACATCCGAAATGCTGAACGAAGGATTTGCCCACCCGTCAGGACTTCCGTGGGCTGTATAATTTGCGTACGAAACGCCGGCACTTATATCATTCTGAATGTTTTGCGAATAATTCCCGCCGGCAGGCTCGGGTTGCAGGTAGGTGTGCGAAATGAGGTTATGTGCCTCGTTAAAATAATAAGTAGTACCATAGTTTATCTGTCCGTTGCCCCATGTTAATTCGTGGCTGGCATCATCGCCGGCAATCATCACCACCTCATTCAGATACGATGGGTCAGGCATCAGGTATTGCTCGTACTGAAGGGTTTTATTGATCTGAGGTTGAAGTTCAGTTACATTATTAGCCGAAAATCTGCCGTAATATACTTCGGGAAGAAAATCGCCGGTATATTCGCAATAATAAAGATCGCTTACGTGGGAACCACAGTTATAGGCAGGAATCTGAGCCACATCACCAACAAACAGGATGAAAGTAGGAGCTGGATCTTCGGGGGTGGCTGAATTATAAAGATTTTGCAGATAGGCTTTTATCGAATTGAAAGTTGTTCCTACAGCAGGGTTATCAGTGTAAGCTTCAATAACCTTGAAACCGCGTTTGGTTTTCCATTTAATAAAGGGCTGTAAAGCATCTTCGAACATTGGACTGGAAACAATGACATACTTTACCGGGAATTTCGACATGGTATCGAGCATGGCATCAACAGGCTGATAGTTGAGCACAGTGTTATAAACACTTTTGAAATACGGTGAACGCGTTTTGGCTTTGTTCCCGTCTGTTTTAGCTTTATCGGCACCGGAAAAATTTATTTCTACCACCAGGTTATTGTACACCCTGATAGTGTTAGTCACAGGGTTGTATTCAACAGGCGAAATCACAAGATTGGCAAGTTGCACGCTCCTGAGATAGCCAGATTTTTCAACACGTGCCAGTGCTTCGCCATAATAGCTGTTGGTTTCGTACAACTGCTGGTTATATTCAAAAGGAACTTTTTTATTCCCGCTTTTCGATTGCGACGGTTGAGCGGGGAAAAGTTTCTGCGTGATTCCGAAATCCGAAAGTTTGTATTCCTTTACATCATAACTGATTATATTTACCTCAGGATTAGCTCCGGCCGGTATTTCAATCAATTTGCTGATAACCGGAAGCTGCGGAGCACCTGTATTGTTACTTTTCGAATACGATGGAGCCAGCAACTCAACAAACTCACCTTTTTCGGTATTCAGCCACAGCGTATTGAAACTGCTGATAACGTTCGAAACCTGTATGCGGTAAAAGGTGTTTTCAATAACGTTGGTGCTGTTGCTGCCTGAAGCGTTGAGAATAATATCATTGGCAGCATTGAGTTGTAAACCGGCGAAAATTAAAAAAATAATTACCCATCCGGCTGCTCTTTGAAGTAGAGAACTATTCATGAGGATTTTTTGCTTAATTGATTAATAATAAGGTTGCAAAGGTATTTAATTATCATTAAAGATGCAATGAAAACAGATATTTAAAAACAGTATAAAGAAAGGTATATAACCAATAAACTCGGCTTATTAATTGTATAAACCTGACAGCAGGCAAAACTCAATCTTCTGTGCGCGAGGACTTTCCCCTACGGGGACTAAGGGGTGAGCGTGGGCAAAACTCATTTTAGACTCGTTTTCTTATAGGCACTATATACGGTTTTCGGCAATAATCCTAAAACTGCTATTTTTATTAATCAGACTGGTTTCCGGAGTATCACAGCTATCCTTTTCACCGGCAACCAGGCTGCTGCAGCACCAATGATTGATATCGTAATAAACACATATAACAGGTCAACCGCCATCAGTTTTACCGGGTACGACTCCATGATAAACGAACCGCCACCCTGCAGTTTCACAAGGCCGAATTCCTGCTGAACAAAACATACCAGCAAACCGAGAATAAGCCCGGCCAGCGCACCGGTTAGCGTGATTAGTAATCCTTCGAGGAAGAAAATCTGTTTTATAGTAACATCTTTAGCCCCCAGGCTGCGAAGAATGTTGATGTCTTTCTGCTTGTCGAGGATTAACATGGTAAGCGATCCAACAACATTAAATGAAGCAATGATAAGAATAAATGTAAGTATCAGAAAAACAGCCCATTTCTCCGATTTCATAATTTTATACAGCACTTCCTGCTGTTGAAACCGGTTCTGGATTTTAAATGTTGGTCCGGCAATGGTTGCGATTTTCTTTTGCACACTTTCAGCATCAGCACCTTTGGCAAGTCTGATTTCGATACCAGTAACTTCATCAGTATAATCGAGTAACCTTCGGGCAAACCGCAAAGGAACAAGCATATATTTGTCATCGAAATCCTGCTGGACTGAAAAAATTCCTACTGGTCGGATTAGTTCGCTCGAAAAGGATTCCTGCGGCAAGCCTGAGATGCTTCCCGTTCGTTTCGGGATATAAACCGAAATAAAATTATCGGGAGCATTCATATCGATACCCAGGAAATAGGCTATTCCGTAACCGGGCACAGCAAAGTCGAGGCTGTCGTCCTGCAATATCAGTTCACCTGCCACGAGTAACGAATCAAGTGGACTTGCCTTCTGATAAAGGGAATCAACACCCTTAATGGTTGCCAGGTACTGCTGTTTGTTGTAATGCAGCAAAGCATTTTCTTCAACAACTTCGGTATAGCTAATTACACCGGGCAGTGCCCGTATTTGCGCCGCATTCAATTCGTAATTATGGAAAGTTTTTCCTTTTGCGATTGTAATTTCAATATCCGGATCAAATACCGAGAATAGTGATTTCACCACCGATTCAAAACCATTGAAAACACTCAGCACAATAATCAGGGCCGCCGTTCCAACAGCCACCGTAATCATCGAAATCCCTGAAATAAGGTTAATGATATTGTGCGATTTCTTCGAAATCAGGTACCGCCGTGCTATGAAAAAAGGAAGGTTCAACGCTGAATTGATTTTTGCGGGTTTTTAAAGTCCGGAAGTTACTTTAAGGAATTTTCTGTAACACTGATAAACTACTTTGTTGTTGAATTGCCCAAAAGACGAGAGATGCTGCCACGCTCCTGAAAGGAAGGGAAAATTAGATTTACTTCCACGCTTTCACAATCAAACCCGTTCCTGTTTTATGTACTGCAGTTGCATCAATATAGTTCAATACCAGGCAAAGAGGGAAGGTGAGCAAATAATAGAAAGGCAGCAGTATAAAGAAAAGTTTGGTTTTGCCTAAGGCAAGGATAGGGTATTTCATCGAAAGCCGCCAGCTGAACTGTCCGGGTTTTCCGTACTGGTAGCGGGCTTCGGTCCGGCTGAAACCGGCAAGTTTCAGTTTTTCCTGTATTTCGTTAATGTTGTATCCGTCGCGGACATGTTCCTCGATAAAGGATTCCTCCTCGTGATCGTGCACATCGCTGCCTCCCTGATCCGAAGGAGTTGAAATAAGCACCATTCCGCCGGGTTGGAGCGAAGCATAAAAGTTTTTAAAAACCAGCACATCTTCAAGTATATGTTCCATCACATCTACCGAAAGTACAAGGTTATATGCCGAAGCTTCAGTAAAAGCTGTTAAATCAGCGTAAGCAAAGGTTACATTGTTGCGTCCGATTTTTTTAAAGAAATTATTGCAATCGGCGATCTGTTCTTCTTTAACATCCACACCCCTGATTTTCCATTGCGGATTTTTTGACGACATATAGAAATCGTATTGCCCGAACCCGGAACCTGCATCGAGAACAGAAGCGTCCTTTGGAGCCGTGGCGGCCCATTTCTTCACTTCGCGCCTGATGTGCCACGAACGCAGCAGCAACAAGTCGAGAAGCCGGTAAAATATTTTTCGTAAAAACGGTGTGTTGTTAAAAACGCTGCCGAGCGAACGTTTGATGGGATCGTATTGCATGCTTATTTTCGAATAGTTAGAGGATGTTTTTTAATTGGGTCTTTTATGTTCAGATAGGGCGAGGGGCGAGGGGTGAGGGGTGAGGGGGAGAAGGGGAGAAGGGGAGAAGGGGAGAAGGGAGAAGGGGAGACAAGGGGAGGGGGGTATTTTAAGCTAAAATGAGGATAGTGATGATTCAAAGCGCATGCTTCCGATCTCCGACTTCTGTTTTCCCACATCCGACATTCGACTTCCCACATCCGACATCCCTCTCCTGACTTCCAGCCTATTTCAACTTTTCAGCAGGTTATCAATGTTTTCGATATAATCGAGCGAATCGTCGATAAAAAAATCGAGTTCCGGAATGGACCTGACCTGGTTATGAATGCGGTTACCGAGTTTGAGCCTGATCTCTTTGCGATGCTCTTTGATGTGAGCCAGAAGTTCTTCCTTGTCAGTTTTTCCGTAAAGGCTGAGATAAGCCTTGGCAACAAAAAGATCGGGCGAAATATGTACTTTGGTGACGGTGATCATATTGCCCGGAAAGGTATCACGGCCCATGACCTGGAAAATGTCTCCCAGGTCCTTCTGTATCAGTCGTGCTATTTTATGCTGGCGTGTTGTTTCCATGCGGCAAAGGTACTGTTTTTATGTAAAGGTGTGTGCTGTAACTGGATAAGAGTTTAAGGGTTTCGGGCTTGAAGTGTTACGGGTGTTCTGATAACTGAATTAAAGTAACTGAAGGCAAGTGAGCCAAACCCCCGAAACAATCATAAGTGCGCATTTCAAGAAGTTCAATTTAGAATATCTCAAAGCGAAGTAGTAATGTCCCGGCAATACTCCTTCATCGTTTCGACGCCCCATTTTTCTTCGTTCGAAATGATGTTGTCCTTGTCGGCGAAGGGTGAGCGGGTTGTTTTTACCGTGAGGCGAATGTAGTGGTGTATAAAAACACCAAGTGCCATATGCACTGGTTTAATATCGCCGTGTTCGAGGTTTCTTTTTTTCGAACGGATGTACATATCGAAATCGGCTCCTTGTATGCGTTCGTCCCAGAGGCCAATTTTGTTGATGGCCGAACGTTTCATCATTACGGTATTTCCTACAAATCCTTCTTTCAGGGCAGTTCCGAAACGTTCGAAACGTTTATTCGCAAAATTTTCCCAGTTTCCGTACATAAGCCTGTGCATCAGCTTCAGGTTGAACCGGCTGAATCCAAAAACAGACAAAGGATTTTTTACCCTCAGCCATTTGCGTTTTATGGCTTTGGTTACAGCGATGCCTTCCAGCATTTCGATGCCTACGGGAGTAATTATTTCCAGGCCTTTTGCATTGGCTGTTTCCAGCAGGCGCTTATCCCATTGGGGCGAAACAATTACATCATTATTGATAAAAACCAAAACATCGTACTTTGCAACTGCAATGCCCTGGTTCTGGCAGACCGGGTACGAGTAATTATCTGAATTTTCTATTACTACGGCTCCTTTCGATTTGAAAAATTCCCTGCTTCCGTCCCTGCTGTTGTTGTCGATAATGATAAGTTCGAACGGGTAGTATGTATACCTGTTCAGGAATTCCCAGAAGAGGCGGTTCATCGGCAAGCCGTTATGTACTGCTGAAATTATACTTATCATTAAATTAAATTTTATTCTGCAAAGTAACGAATTAGCAATGACAGAAATAGACTTGCTTAATTAAATGAGAAAATTGAAGCAGGATCCTGGCAAAGCACAGAGAGAAATAAATCCTGATAACCTTACTCGTTTAACCTGCGGCTTCCCCGTCCCTCTGCATCGCTTCCAGCTCGGAGTGTGTCAGCTCCCAGGCTTCCATTTTAAGCTCCAGTTCCTTTTTCAAACCCTGGTATTCCTGGTACATACGGGTGCTTTTGCCAGCATCTTTATGCGTTTCGGGATCGGCAAGCAAATGATCGTATCGTGAAATTTCATTTTCGATGGATTCAATTTCCTGCTCGGCTTTTTCAACTTTCGAGGCTTGTTTGCGGATTTCCCGTTCCAGCTGTTTGCGCTTTTCGTAGCTGAGTTTGTTATCCGAAAGATTCTCACCGGTTTTCTGTTGTTCAATCCTTCGGGCCTCTAACTGGGCCAGGTTTGCCAGTTTCCTTGCCTTGATAAATTCGTTGATATCGCCAAGCCAGGTTTTGATAGTATGATTGCGGAATTCAAAAATTTTATCGGTCAGGCCATGAAGGAAGTCCCGGTCGTGCGAAACAATTATCATTGTTCCATCGTAACGCAGCAAAGCATTTTTCAGAATATCCTTGCTGATCATATCCAGGTGGTTGGTAGGTTCGTCGAGAACGAGCAGGTTAACCGGGTCGAGAAGCAATTTTGCCAATGCCAGCCTTGCCTTTTCTCCTCCCGAGAGTACTTTTACCTTTTTATCAATGGCTTCGGCTCCAAATAAAAAACTACCAAGAATATTCCTGATTTTCACCCTGATATCGCCTACAGCAACATCATCAATGGTTTCGAAAACCGTTTTTTCGGGATCGAGCAGTTCGGCCTGGTTCTGGGCGTAATACCCTATTTTTACATTATGACCCAGTTTACAAAGGCCCTCATGCGAAAGTTCGCCTGTAATAATTTTTGCCAGCGTGGTCTTTCCCTCTCCGTTACGACCTACAAAAGCCACAAAATCTCCCTTTTCGATGGCCAGCTCAAGTTTGTTCAGTACCAGCTTTTCACCATATTTCTTGGTGAGGTCTTTACATTCAACCACAACCCTTCCCGAAGATGGTGCAGGTGGAAATAAAAAATGTATGGCCAACGAATCCGTTTCGTCCACTTCCACGCGCTCCATTTTATCGAGCAGTTTTATCCGCGATTGAACCTGCCGTGCTTTTGTGGACTTGTACCTGAACCGTTCCACAAACTTTTCGATCTGTGCAATCTGGCTTTGCTGGTTGTCGAAAGCAGCTTTCTGCATTTCCATCTGCTCTTCGCGCATCTCCACGTATTTCGAATAACCTGCTTTGTAATCGTAAATGCGGGCATTCATAATTTCGATGGTGCGGTTGGTAACGTTATCGAGGAAGGCTCTGTCGTGCGAAACCATCAACACCGAGCCGCTGTATGTGATCAGGAAATCCTCGAGCCAGGTAATGGATTCAATATCCAGATGGTTGGTCGGCTCATCGAGGAGAATAACATCAGGTTTTTTCAGCAGTATTTTAGCCAACTCCACACGCATTTGCCAGCCTCCGCTGAATGTGCTGAGCGGTTTACGGAATTCCGCCGGTTCGAAACCAAGCCCTTTGAGTATTTTTTCGGATTCCTCCTGCATATTCTGCCCGCCAAGCAGATGGTAACGGTCTGTGGCCTCATTCAGACGCTGGATCAGTTTTGAATAGCCGTCGCTTTCATAGTCGGTACGTTCGGCCAGTTCGGCAGCAAATTTGTCCATCAGCTGGTGCTGGTGCCGTGCTTCTTCAAAGGCAGTCATAGCTTCTTCAAGTACGCTGAGTTTGCTGCCGGTGGCCATTTCCTGAGGAAGGTAACCAACAGTATTCCCTGAAGGACTGGCAACAACACCCCCTTCGGGTTCCTGCAGACCGGCAATAATGCGCATCAGCGTGGTTTTACCCGCACCGTTGCGGCCAACAAGCCCTATCCGGTCGCGGTCGCCGATCAGGAAACTAACGTTGCTGAAAAGGTAATCGCCGGTAAAATGTACGGACAGGTTGCTCACAGAAATCATAGGCGGCAAAGGTATCAAATTTGAACAAATGAAATACGTAGAGACGTGCGATCCGCACGTCTCTGTATCGTATGAAATATTTTAATTTGGACGTGCGATCCGCACGTCTCTGTACCGTATGAAATATTTTAATTGGGACGTGCGATCCGCACGTCTCCGTATCGTATGAAATATATTCGAATAGGCGTGCGGGCCGCACGTCTATTCGATTTGGGGATATTTTATTCAGAGACGGGCGGGTCGCACGTCTCTGCGGGGATAAAAAATATTACAATTTGTCATTCACCCAATTCCGGGGATTGTTCCTGATATATTTCCTGATGCGCTGCAATTCCTCATCATCGCGGATGATATGATCATGGAACCTCGGTTGCCATGCAAATTTCAATTTTGCATCCCGCGTTTCAATCGTACAAATACGTTTGAATTGATTGATCATAATTCCGATTGCCGGGCGCGTAGAGACGCCCGATTCGGGCGTCTCCACGGCCGATATTTGTAAAATACCATGAATATGATCTGGCATGATCTGGAACGCATCCAGGTTCACATGGGGAAAATGGACATGGATTTCATTCCAATATTTATCGGCAATCTGGCCGATTACGGATAATTGGATTTTGGCATCTGACACCGTAGAGACGCCCGGGGCGGGCGTCTCTACGGTGACGATTTTGCCAAAATATTGCACCCTGTTTTTGGTACAAATGGTTATAAAATACCAACCGGGCGACGAATAATCGTACCCTGTTAATCGTGCCGGTTCTACCCGGTATTTATTTTGATACAATTTAATTTTACCTTTTTCTGATCCTCCAAATCAATTATGAAATCAAAATTAATGATATTGTTAATTTTATTACTCAATAATAAATCGCAGTTAAAATTAATGAAAAATCTGTTAATTTTCTATTTATCCGCTGCATTTTAGGTGGAATTTTACAGAAAAAGGAGACGGCGAAAGCTCCTTTCAGGGTATGTAAACTGCTGCAATCTTAATGCATCACCACCAGTTTCCGGATGAAAAAATCGCCACCGGCAGCAGTAAACCTGATATGATAAACGCCTGATAGATAGAAGGATGTATTTACAGAAAAAAAGGTCTGGCTAATAATATTTTCTTCGAGTAAAGTTAGTCCGGATGAATTTATGAGTGCAAGAGTTTTCAATGGAACATTTAATTCGAACTTCACAATTTCATCGGCAGGATTTGGCCATATTTTCACTTCTTCTGAAGCCTGAGGCTCTTCCAATCCAACATTGGTGCTGATCAATGCATTTATCATCAAATCCTGGTAAGAAGATAAAACCCAGGCATTGCCGATCACGAAATTTCGGGAATAACTCTGGCTCACTTTAGGAGCGGTTTCATCCACTCCAATCGGAATGCAATCAGGGGCGTTTGATAATTGGGTAATAACAATAAAAAAATCAGCAGTAACAAACGCATTCAGACCGGTGACTGTAACCCATCCGTAATTGTTAACAGTGGCCGATACGGAATCAATCAGAGTCCCCGGAAAACCGTTTTCCCCATCCGAATCGTAAACCGAAACCAGGAAAGGTTGATGCAGTATATTCCCTCCTAGCGGGTAGGAACCATCACCCACATATACACGTGCTCCAACAATAGAAGCAGGATACAAATACGACTGCATTCTAAATTTAACTGCATTCATATTGCCGGCCAACTGCCAGGCACAATAATTTTCGGCGGTACCATCATCATAGGAGAAAACAATATATCCGCTGTCGGATGGCATGCTTTCAGTAAATTGCTGAAAATCATCACATTGCCATATGTTCGCAGGTTTTGCGGAAATTTGTCCACGACCTGTAACAGCAATTAGCAGGCAGAAAACGAACAGGGAAATTAATTTTACACGTTTCATATCGGTTGTTTTAAGGTAGAAAAGATATTGATACCGGTTTTTTAGTTACTATATAGACACTTGAAAACGCTTTTACCCCTACAAGGGGGAAAAATAAATAGTAGGGAGTTCTATATGTTGTCATATTCAGAACTCTGAACAGGACTTGCTGAAAATGAATTATTATATTGTATTTCAGATAATTACCAACTTTATTATTGTTGATGAATGCATGGGAAAAATCAGAATAGTAATAAAAACCTTGCAATTGTACATTTGATATTCCCCGTTAGGGGATACACATCAATAGGATAATTGATTGATGATGGATTATTCCCCATAGGGGATAGACATAGTATTTTGATTATTAATGCCCTATGGGCAAATTAATTTAACCCTCATCCTTTTTCAATTGATATAAATGCCCTACGGGCAAATGTAACCGGATAATTGAATTTTTTTCAGCAGGTTCTAAACGCGAAATTAAGAATGATAAAGTGCCGACAGAATTTCACTTTTGCATTCATCATTCATCATTCAGTGTTCTGAATTCCTTCTTAATAACAGTAAACTCAAAATGAAGAATAAAAAAGTATTAAACAAAAAAAGGCCCCCATGCGGGAGCCTTTTTCTATTAATTCCAATTAAGGATTACTTGGTTACAACGAATTTACGGCTGAAGCTATCGCCACTTGTGGTGGTGAATTTCACGCTGTAAGCACCGGCTGCATAGTTATTCGTGTTGAGCGTAATGGTGGTTTCACCCTTAACGTTCTTGGTAGTAACTATTGAACCCAGTGAATTGTATACGCTGATCTCGGTAACTTCTTTGGTAAGATCAATTCTTACGTATGTTGTTGCAGGGTTAGGATATACTTTTACTTCGCTGGCATCTTTAGGATTAATACCTGTGAAGATACAATCCCAATCGATGTTGGTCGGTACGGATGAGCCTTCGTCGTATTCAGCTGTTACCTGATATTCGTAACAGTTGGTTACTAAGTTCGAAAGGTTCATGTCGAGGTATTCGTTAGGAATAACAATAGCGGTGTTAATCTGCTCCCATGTTCCGGCTGCTGCTGTGTTGCCACCTGCAGGGAATACTGCATAAGCACGACGCCATACATTGTATCCTACCAGTGCATCGCTGTTGTCATTAACAGGTGAAGCTGTAGCAACTGCTGTGCCAGTGTTAACATTCATTGGTTTTGAAGCCAAAGTACCAGCCAATGGCGATACATAGTTACTGTTAACAGTTGACGGGCTGAAAGTAACCTGTGTCTTCTTGTCACCAACAAGACCGGTAGCGCGAACGAAAGTTACACTTGGTGGGAATCCGAAGTCAGTCAGTTTTGCAAAAGCTGCTCCGTCATAGTACCATTCGAGGTCTTGTGCTGAGTAAGGACCATTCTCGTCAAGGGCAAGTAAATCCGACTGTGTAGCAACAACCATATGTAACATCACGTAGAATGTACCATCAAAAGCAATATCAGGTAAAGCTACAGTTGTCCAATCACCAAAGGTAGGAACGAAGGTAGCTGAGCTGCCAACCAGAGTCTGGCTTGCATCAAAGATATCAATTGAATAGGTAGCTGATCCGTTTGCATCCATGAATACTGATGCGGATTGTAATAAACCGGCGTCAGTTACAGGGAATTCATTACCTAACCAGCCTTCGCCGGCTGCAGTAAAGTAAACTCCGTTTTCAGCACTGTTGTCATCAAGGATGTACGACATAACTGTTCCGCCGCCACCACCTTCCGGTGCATCCCATGTAAGTTTGATGTCATTTTCAGGTGCGCCTTCACGTGTAGCAACGAGGTTCAACGGTGGGTTGAATTCGTATCCAACATAGATGTGAATGTTATCAACTGCCCAGTAGAAAATATCACCTGACAGATCACCATTAGCGCGGAAACGTACTTTGAATACTTTATTCTTTGCTCCTGTTGAAATGTTGATATGTTCTGGTTCTGCACCCCAACCGAAATCACCGTTGTTGGCATATTCCATAACCGTATTCCAGCTTGAACCGTTCCATACTTCAACTGCGAGTTTTTCATTGGTCGAAGCGGTACGATCGTCAAGTTTAAGGTCAAAGTCTAACCAGATCTTATAAGGAGTGGTTGTTTGTACAGTTGTTGCGTTCATATAGAAACTCTCAAGTGAGCTTGAATAATCAGTCAACAAAGGATCCCATTTGAACTTGGCTGAAGGTAATAGATTACCTGCCTGGCCGTCCATAATCCAGTTTGGTCCAACTGTCCAGTAGTTTACATCAAACTGTCCTGTAGTCCAGTCTTCCATGAAAGGAAGTTCGAAACCGTAAGCTAAGTTAACACAAGCTGTACCTTCTTTTACTGATTCGCCGAACATACCTGGCATACCATAAGGTGTGAGGTCGTACACTGCGGTGATATCGTAGCAATAGGTAGCTGGCATAAGGTTCAGATCCCAGTATTCGAGTTCTGTTGCAGGAATATCAGGAACGATAGCTACGTCGTTGCGATACATCCTGTAACCAACCAGGTTTCCAAGTGATGGAGGTCCGATTGTGCTTTCGCCCATATCATATTCGAATACAAAGTCACCTGCACCGGCGTTATCCTGGCCGAGGCCTAACATAACAAATTGTCCGCTTACAAGCAGATGGGTATAAGCCAATCCACCAGCTATAGCATCTATTCCAAGGTCAAGTGAAGCGTCGTGCATCATCCCTGTTGCAACCATGGTTTCTGCATCGAGCTCAACGAGGTCAATACCGTTTCCGCCCTGGTCAAACATCCAGATTTTGTTGCCTTCAGGATCGTAAGCTGAACCGTAGCAACCAGCCAAACCAAATCCAGCTGCATTAGCTATCAGTGATCCGTCCATCTTGATACTTCTTAAGCTTGCCCATTCTCCAACATAGAATCCACCATTGCCGCCATCGAGATTTTCGTTGTAAGCAATGTGACGGATAGTTGTACCTGGTGCGCTAACTGAACCAACAAGTACTTTATTGGTGAAGTCCATTTCGTACAACGTATTGCTGTTGTTCGAACCGTACATGTGACTGTTGTTGTAGTTGTATGCAAGGTCACGGATACTGTTAACTCCCGGAATGGTGAATTCTTCAACGAAGGTACCGGCCAGGTCGAATGACCTGAATCCGCCGCCGCTCCAGATAGAAACATAAATGCGTGTACCATCAGTTTCAACTCCGGCATTACCTGCCTGGAGGCACTGGAACTGAAGTAAGATATCCCAGATTGCATCACTTGCATCTCCGGTATGTTGTGTTACCATCGGGCTGTATTCAGCACTTGCACTTGGGGTGCTTGTACGTGCAATTGAACCGGATGCTAAATAATCACCACCAATCGGAGCTTCCCATGTAAGGATAACAGCACCCGAAGTAGTTGATGTATTGGCAGTAGCCTGAAGGTTACGTGGAGGATAGAGGAAACAACTTGTGAACGTATAGGTTTCCAGTTCGGAATAGCCTGAACAATAAATGCCGGCAACACCTGCTACATATGTCTGACCGTAGGTAATGGTATTCGGGTCAAATGTATAGGTAAGTTCCTGTGTATCCTGAACTAAGGTACCATCGAGGAATACGCCGTAACCTTGTACAGGTACGCCGCCTGATGAGATAACTACATCATCAATTGCCCAGCCTGATGCCCAGTCGTCAGTTCCGTTACGATCGTCAGCATGGAAATTAAACCAAACAGAAGCAAGACCTGATACGCCTGAATAAGCTGAAAGATCAATATCTATCTGAGCCCAGTTGGTGGCCGGTACACTTGTATATATCGGAGTCCAGGTTGCACCAGCATCGGTACTCATTTCTACATAACCATTCTGACCAAAGTCGCCTGTAAAGAAGCTCTGAAAGCTAAGTACATAGCTTGGAGCGCCTGTAAGATCAAGTTCAGGAGTGATAAGGTAATCAACACTTCCGTCATTTGACGCGCCACCTTCATCATCATTGGCTACTGCATAGGTAGTGTGGGGAGGTATGGTGAAGTATGCACTGCTGCCATCGGTTGCAGCATACCAGCCAACTGAACCCTGGGTTGTTGCCTGCCAGCCTGTAGGTGGGAATACTCCGCCTTCGAAGTCTTCCTGAACTGCATATGCCAAAGGCTCGTCCCATGTAGCTACAAGAGTTCCACATTCAACATAAAGGTTGCGTGGTACATACTTGATGTCTTCCAGTACAGCATCAATGGTCTTGTTACCTGTAATGGTTACAGCTAACATCCATTGAGTATAGCCAGCCCTGGTAATAAGAACATCATATTTGCCTTTTATTACGTTGTCGAAAACAACTGTACCTGAAGCAGGAACAGTAGCTGTAAGTACGTCAAAAGGATAATCATTACCTGTCATGGTTACAAAAGCACCTTCGGCAGGAACCATGCCGCAAACCAGTTTAACATTAACGGTTACGTCAGCAAACATTTTGTGAGGTACATTATTTGTATAAACAAATGCTGACTCATTCAATGCCGGAGGAGTAGCTGCAGGATATAATGATTTAACACCGTAAGCATACCAGCCTTGTGGCAGGTTAGCCCATGTTGTTCCGCTTTCGGTATAGGTTGTTGCTGTAAGAGTATTGCTGATAAGAGTGAATACACCTGCTGCAGGAGCAACCGGGGTAACAGCACCTAAGAAAATACGGCTCAGCGAATAGAAAGTCATTGCATCGTTGTTGTCGTATCCTTCAGGAGCGGTAACCATAGCTTTCATTCCGGTGAAACCGGCTACTGCATTTGGCTTGCTCTGTGAAATCATACCCGAAACTTTGCTTGGTGTTGCCTGAGCAACTACCATAGCATCGTCGTCGCCGCTCATCGGGCCACTAACAACTGCGTGCATCATGAAATCCTGGTATGGGCTTAATACCCATGGAGTTCCGGCAACTACGTTGCGTGAGTAGCTCTTGTAAGCTTTTGGCTGAGTTTCGTCAACACCGATAGGAGCACAGTTAGGTGACATGGTATTCTGTACCATTCCGATAAAGAAGTCGCCGCTGGTGATGTTTGCACCCAGGCCGGTAACATTTACCCAACCTAATGCAGTAACTGTAACACCTGTTGAATCAATCATCGTACCTGGCATTCCGTTGGCGGCAGCAGTGTATACTACTACGCCGAAGGTAGAACCTAATACTTCGCCTCCAGCAGGGAAGCTGCCGTCGCCGATATAAAGTTTAGCACCAACAACTTTTGCAGGATAGCCTTTAGGTGTGAATTTAACTGCATTCACGTTGCCCGGAAGCTGCCATGCTGCATAGTTTTCAGCGGAACCGTCATCGTACAGTAATTCGTACGGGCCTGAAGGAACACACCACGTTACAACACACTGTGTATCGTCAGCATTAACTACAGCCGATGCACATGAAGGAGCATAAGGGGCTTCGAACAACTGTGCATTAACAGTAACTATTGTATTTGCAATAGCTGTTGCCGAAGCAGTTGCCGGCTGATAACCAGACTTTGAAAAATTAAGTACGTATGGAGTTGCACTTGGGGCTACTAAGAATGAATACTCACCGTTATCGCCCGTCATTGCACTGTAAACACCTGCTGTAACCATTACACCTGGCAAAACTTCACCGGTAACACCGTCAGTAACAACGCCAGAAATAGTTCCGGGCACGATTACTGTCATGGTACAAGGAATGCTGACAGCTGGATTCAGAGGATCGTTGCTGGTTAAAGCTAACTGGTTAACATAAACACCAGCTGCTGCATAATCACCTATAGCTGAGAAAGTAACTTTTACTTTTGTACCATCAGCTGCATTTGTATGCTGAGCAACAAGTCCTGAAGCAGGAACAACAGCGGTAATAAATGTCGGAGCTTTGATTACAACTGTGTAATCTTCCACTTCGCCATAGGTCTGTGTTCCGCAAGGTCCCGGGGTGCCATTCCACTGTACACGGATGCGCATGGTGGTTGGGCCTGACATGGCACCAGCAGGAATTGCTATTGTTCCGGTTGCAGGAGTAACACCCGTTAACTGGGTATATTCACTTGCATCGAAAGTATCGTTGTGGTTAAAGTCAATCCATACACCAGTAACGTCGCCGCCATAGGAAGGAGGACCAACTGATACACTGATCGGGTAGCCTAAACCTTTAACTACGTCAGTACTTAAAGCAGTATAGCTAATGTAATTTGAACAGGCACTTGAGTTATTGATAGTTCCGAAATTTACATTCGAGATAAACTCATCGCAACCGCCTGAAGCTGCGCAGTACGCCAGCGGAGCGTCGCCTGAATTATCTGACCAGTCGGGGAAATCAAAAGCAAGTGTACCATCACCGGTATTACCGATAAAGAGGTTGACAATTGCGCTTTGAGTTGAGAATACAGTAGCTGCAAGAGCTGCCGGAGTCCAAACCATAGTTGGATTAGGCCATTCAACCGAAACACATTCAGGAACAGTAGAACCGTTGGTATAAACAGCAGCTACACAGTAATCGTAGGTTCCAAAACCAGGAAGTACTTCGCTGTAAGTAAGGGCAGCAGGAATCAGAGCAATCTGAACACCGTCGCGTGAAACCGTATAATAAAGGAATCCTGCACCAGGAGTACAATCCCAGGTAAGGGTAACTGCACCGGTCTGGGTATTGGTCAGTGTAGCCTGAAGGTTAGTTACAGGAACAAGTACATCACCTACAACAACCATGTTAACCTGAACAACTTTGTTGCCAATGTTTGGGCTGGTGGTGAAAGTAACTGTAGCTGAGAGAACTGTACCTGTGGCAAGACCGTCGGCATTGAAAATTACCGGTACGTTTGCAAAACTTGCAGCAGGAACTGAGCCTGTAAGCGTAGGCATGCTGAACCAGTCATGGTTTGCGCTGCCGTAAGCAATCGAAGCAGTCCAGGTTACTGGTCCGCAACCTGCATTGGTCAGCAGAAGGTTATCCATTAAGTATTCGTTTGGATTAACTGCTGCATTGTATGGGCTTGGAATAGTAAGAGCCGGCTGTGTGAGGGTAATATTCTGGTTGGTTGTAGTTGCTGGAACAACAACAACACCAGTAACAGTAACCGTATTGTAAGTTGCCAGCTGAGCACCTAAGGTATAGACGGAAGCAGGAACATTTACAAACTGGAAGCTACCGTTGGCAGCAGAAGTAGTAGTATAGGCAGCAGGACCCTGGGCAACAACGGTTGCACCTGCAACCGGAAGACCATTACAGTTTAAAACCAAACCTGATATAGTGCCATAACCTGCGAGGGTTGTAAACGACCATACCGGAGCTCCGGCAACAACACCGCCGCCATTGAAAGGAACAACCTGCCAATAATAAGTGGTGTTTAAGAGCATATCCGGTGTCGGATTGTAGGTAGGTGAAGTAACAACAACACCGTTGGCTATGTTGGTAGGAGGATTGTCCGTTCCAAAATATACAGTGTATCCCGAAGGAGGACCGCCTAAACCTGGTGTCCAGTTAAGGGAAGCATCAGGTAATATACCGGTTCCGCCGTTAGCGGGTGAACCAATTACAGCAACTCCCGGAGGAATAAGGTTGTAAGTAAAGGTTAATCCGTTAGCCGGAAAAACAGTTGTCGAAAGTGTCATGGCAGCATTGTTTGCAGCACCTGCGGTACTTGCTGACCAGTTGGTAGTGGTTGTACGGTTAAAGTAATCGGCGTTTGTGATGCCTCTTAAACCAACCTGTAAGTCAGTGGATGTAGATGAACCGACAACATATGATCCATAAATAATCTGAATCTGGTTGGAGGTTTCGTACAGTTTGATCTGGAAATTAAGTACGTCGCCCGTACCGGTACTTCCGTAACGCTTGCAGTTTTTCCATTGCATGGTGAAAACCTGGTTAGGAGTAGTGCCGGTAGTTTGGTAACGGATTTCGCTACCTGCAACGCCCTGTAAGTCACGTGCAAAACCGGCAGCTACAAAAGGAGCAGCTCCAGTTGATGAAATTGGCGCGTACCCTAGTGATGCGGTACCTTTGGTAAGATATCCGTTAGCACTGGCAAAAATAGTAGCAGAAGTACTTCCATTGGCGGTAAAACTGAAGCCAACAGGAATTGTACTTGAAGTTTGATCATCCCATGCACCGGTTTGCCACACAATTCCGCCCGTAATTTCGGTGTAAGCACCGACTGCTGAGCCAAAACTATACGCTGAGGCAACCTGTCCATACGAATTCCATGCTACGAAAGCGAGCAGGAACACAATAGTAAGGAATTTTCTCATTTTTTGTTTTGTTTTTGTTAAAGATTAATGGATTAGTTAGTGATTAGTTTAGTTTCTGCGCAATCACAAGCGCGCATTTTCTTAGATTTCTTTCTTGCTGTCTGTTTTTTTGTGTCTCAGTTTAAAAGGATTAGTTACTAATTAATTGATTTAGTTATTATTTTATAATTACGTTAATTTTTTACAACAAATCTTTAAAAAACCATGTGCGCAAAAAACCCCTTTTCGGAAACAAATTTATTGCCTCGAAAAAAGTTCATGCACTTTTGTGTGTATCTACTTGTACTCCAATCATATATAGCATTCTATCCCCGCATTTCCTGGTATGTATGCCAATAAAATCATCAAATTTCTACCTATATAGACACTTGAAAACGGTTTTACCCCTACAAGCATTTCAATTATTTTTAAATTATTTTTCATTATATTTTTTAATCAGTTGTTAAACAAGCACATACGGATTAAAAAAAATCAAATTATTTTGTTAAAAACCAGTCAGGGGCTGCTTAAAGTTTTACCCGTAAGTGATTTTATCTTTTTAATTGGTCAGCAATTGATTAATTTCATTAACACAAGACTAAAACCCTGAAAAATAAACCTTTAACAGGATTCTGTAATTAATACATACCTATTTACTCAGTGCTTAATAAGCTTCTGCCTGAGCAAACACACACCATCCTTCCGCACCTCAATTATGTAAAGGCCGGAAGGCAGGGTGCGCAAAAATAATAATTTATTATTGAAATCACCGGTTTCGGTGTAATTTTTTTCAATATAGCCCTGTGAATTAGTTATGAGGATATTATACGTACCTGCCTCTGTTAATCCGCTGACAGTTAGAACATCAGTTACCGGGTTAGGGAATACGCCCGGAATCCCGGCTCCTGCACCGGAAATGAAGCCGGGTGGCATAGTAAACCTGTATCCTGCGGGCATGCAGATGAGTTCAATATTTTCGACTAATGGCTGCGAAGGGGTAAGTGTGATTACCTGTGAAGTAAATACCGGAAGTCCTGTTTTTTCGCCTGCGAGAATATACGAGCCGAAGGGAAGCATCCTAAAACGAAAATCGTCGCCGTTGTGTACCTGTACCCAGTCGAAAATATTCTTCATCTGGCTATCGTAGAGGAATACGGTTACTTCACCACAACTTCCGGAACCTCCGGGCTGGGATGTGCAGCGACCTAATATGGAACCTTCACCGTCAGGAAGTTTCAGTTGTATCCGTGCAAGGTCAATATCCACATCATAGGTATTGGCTGTAAGTTCAAATTTATAAGCATTTTCCCAGTGTATGTCATTAAAGTAATAGGTCGGAATATATCCTGGCGAGATAATTTTATCCGGAACTGCATACAGGTAAAAGGTACCCGCGGTCAATGCAGTGAACTTAAAATTTCCGTCAACGGCAAGCAGGCCTGAGCGGACTGGCTCGTAGTTGTTATCCTTTTCCTTATATATATTAATAAGGCTGTTGGGTGCCGGCAAAGAACCGGCATGAACACGCCCTTCGATGAAATACCCCGGATCGATGGTGATTTGAATCTGATCCGCTGCTGTTCCGCAGGCTGATGAAGCGACTAAAGTAAGAATTATTTCTCCTGAAGCCCAATCGTTGGTTCCGGGAGTATAAGATGGATTGCTGATCGAATCCGAATCGAAAGATCCATCGCCTGAGGTTGTCCATTTTACAGTATCGTATCCTGATGCGGTGGCATCATCGAGCCGGAAAGCCGAATCTGTTGTAATTAATGTATCATTGCCTGCAAATACAAGCGGTGCATCATGAAAAGTGATCAAGGCAGAATCAATATGCTGCAATCCAAAACCTGCGTCATCAATAAAAAGATATACAAACCCATTGATATAATCCTGCCCGCCCGGTGTATAAACCGTGTTTGCTGATTGCGGATTGTTGAAAGTCCCATCTCCGGAAGTACCCCATATTGTATTTTCATAATTGTAGGAAGTGGCCTCGGTGATAAAATATTCCGAATTGAAACATATAGCGGTATCGGGTCCCGCATATGGGTATAAAATGGCGTAGGAATAATCACTCTCGAACCCTTCGGTCTGATCATCTGATCCGTCGGCCTGCAGGTCGAAAACAGTAACGGCAATGGTATCTTCAGCAGAGATGTTTCCCATATTGAGCATTTGCTTTATCCCATTATTTAATTTATGTTCAAAAACAATTCCGTCATTATTTCCGGAATATACGTTATAGCCGTTAAAATCGGCTAAATCAGCTGCATTCCAGCTCACAACCATATCGTTACCGATGCCTTGCTTTATCACCCGGTCGGGAGGCGGAACAGGGGCGGAGGTTAAAATATTGTCCAGAACCGGCATATGCAATACCTCACCATACAGCGGATTATCGGATATATCAAGTAAAATGCTGTCAATTATACTTCCGGAGGTAGTTCCCCAAAAATTGTACTCTCCATGTATAAGGCTGTCGGACATATTCATAAATGATTGAAAATCGCCGTTTTGAATCATATTATTGAACTGCATAGGCCCCTGAGGGGTATTTAGCAACTGGAATGAGAATCCGGTATTCCGGCAAATGGTGTTGTACAGAAAAGCATTATTAAGTGAACTGCGCGAACTATCAGGCTTTATCAATACTCCCCCGTAGTTAAAATTCAGGCTGTTATTCGAAACGGAATTATACGACGAACCAGCTGCAAGGGTAATTGCATTCATTACGTTACCCGAAAAGAGGTTATTTTTTATGGTGTTGTTGTCGGACTGCCAGCAAATAATTCCGTTGCGGTTAAACATAAAATAGTTGCTGCTGATCGAGTTCGAATGCCTGAAAAGCTTGATGGCGTCCTTATTCCCCGAAAATGAATTTCCTGATATTATGTTGTATCCTGAACCTGTATTGCTGTAATTGCCGACATGTATGCCAATGTTGCAGGCAGTAATCCGGTTACCTGAAATAAAATTGTGGTTCGGCTGGGTGTTATTGCTGTTTATAAAAATTCCGACATCGGTGCTTCCCGATACTGAATTTCCATAAATTTTATTTTCCGGGTTAAGAAATCCGCTTGCAAGGAAAATTCCAAAGTCGCAGGCGGTAAAATTGCAGTTGCGGATGGTGTTATACCCTGATTCTTTCAGATAAATTCCAAATGAACAGTTACTGATCTGAGTATTCTCGATGAGCAGGGCCGTATTCTGATCGAGTGTTACCGAATAGGTTGCGCTACGGATAGCAGCACCGGAAAGAACAGAACCTGAAACATACGTACTATCGGTATTCAGCAGTGTTTTGGTATTGTTGAACACAAGGCCGTTCCATTGCCCCGGAACAGGACTTTGTTTTTTAGGTATGAATTTAATTCCCTGGCTTGTTGTTCCACTTGCAATCAAAGTTCCGTTTACAATAAGGCTTGTAGCGGTTTCGAACTGCATCTCGACACCCGGTAAAATAGTGAGGGTTATGCCCTTGTTAACAATAAGATTTTGGGTTACAATATACGGATTGTTACCCGGTGAATAGGTTTCGCTGGCGGTGAGCTCGCCCCCGACATACACTTGGCTGTAGGCAGGGAAAGCATAACACAGCATTGCCAAACAAGCAACAAAACCGGTTCGGACAGTCTTGCTGAATAATTGAGTGACATCTCTTCGTGTGTTTTGTGTTTTCCTCACTTCGGTTGATAATCAGAGGTCACTTAGTACTAACAATTGAAATCAGTTTATTCATTAAAATCAGTTTTTTTAGCCAAAACTGGCTTTTCCGGGTGAGATTTTCAGCAAAGCATCCACTTCGTTCAGCATCAAAATTTTATATAAGCCGCTACTTTAACTCCAAAAAGTCCGTATCGCTTATCAACCGGTAAATCCTTGTATTGACTTGTGGTTACACTCCTGTAGGATGCCTCAGCTATGATGCCCGAACGTGAACTTAGTTTCAACGCTGTGCCAAGTCCTGCCTGCCAGGAGATGAGGAACGGGTTAAGATCGCTTTTACTCGTTTGCAAAACCTCATTTATATCAGCAGGATTAATGTGCAGGGCATTAACTGACACCAGGAACGAAGCATTTACTCCGCCAAGGGCATATATTTCAGCCTTTTCACTTTGCCAGAACCGCAGTTTCAGCAATAGGGGCACATCAATGTAGGTAAAGGAATTCGGGTTCTGGTAGGAATATTTCTTCGAATCTTTAGGAATCCAGATTGAGTCGGTGATATAAAACCATGTGGTATCAATCCCTGACAGGGTGTAAAATTTTTCTACGGTATCTGTTTCGAAAAGCCCCCCGGTTTCTATTTGAAATGCATATTTAAACTGTTCGCCGACACGTGTATAGCCAATTCCGGATCGTATGCCAACGGCATGATAGTCATATCCGGCTGAAATACCGGCCGAAAATTTGAATAAAGGTCCGGCATCAGCATCTTTCATCAGTTGCAGGTATCCATCGTTTCCGGAAGAAGTGTTTTTATAGTTTGCCGAGCCTGTGAGCATTTCGAAATATATTCCTGAGTAGAAACCATTGTTTTCGAGGAATTTCCTGTGTTTTACTGAATTTTTTTCAAAATTGGGTATAATTTCCTTACCGGCTTTCTGTGTGGGTTTGCTTTTTTCGATAAAAACGGTGTCGACGATCCGGATGGTATCGTACCGGGTAAGCGTAATCATGCGGAGAATGGTGTCGGTGCGGTTAATTATTAATGTATCGAGCTGGTACACATATACCGTATCGGGTATTTTCTTTGTATGGGGAATTACAATCTGAGGTTTTCCCTGAACCAGGTGCTGGTTTGGCTCAGTTGGAATCTGCGATGGGTCACCGCGGTACAATACTATCTGGTTGCCGATTTCGCGAATTGATATAGTGGGATCGTTCAGCAACTGAATGAGTACCTCGCGTAACGGGAGATTATTGAACCGCATAGTAATGCGGCGTTCGGGTTGAACAAGTTCGGGGTTGTACGAAAATTTAACTCCAGCCTTATTCTGTATAGCCTGAAGGGCACTGACCAGGGTAATATTGGTAAAAGTAAAGGAAATTTTTTTATCGAGAACAGGCAACTGTGCATAAACAGGCTTTTCCCAAAGCAATATGAAAATGATGAAGCAGATTATGAATACCGGATATCTGGTTTTGCCGGGCATAAATCGGATTTTGATTAACCTGTTATTTTTTTAACCAGGTAATCTTTACCGTTATGTGTGAATTGAAGTTTGTGAACCAGGCTGAGCACTTCAAGCACCGAATCGAGAGATTCGTTATCGAAGGTTGCAGTCAGTTTTAAGCGGGATAGCTCGGAATTGTCCATATGGAAATTAACGTCGTATTTTTTACCAATCACTGCCATAACTTCATCAAGCGATGTTGCGTTAAATACAAGAATGTTTGTTTTCCAACTAATAACGTTAAGGTCAGTATTCGGCATTTTGCTCAGTTTGCGGGAAGAATGGGTATAAGTACCTTTATCGCCTTTGTGCAGAATTACCTCACCCAGAATATTGTCGTCATTGTCCACATGATAAAAAAGAACTGTTCCCGTGTTCACCACAACTTCAGTTATCCCGGTTCCGGGATAGGCTTTCACGTTGAAAGATGTTCCCAAAACTTTGATGCGAGCATCACCGGTTTCAATAACAAAAGGCCTGGTCGGATCTGAAGCAATTTCGAAAAAAGCTTCACCCCAAAAGTAAACCTCTCTGCCATCACTACCAAATTTTTCAGGAAATTTTACTTCGGAACCTGAATTTAAAACGATATGCGAACCATCGGATAATGCTACAGGCGAAGAAATTGCTGAACCGGAAGCAATACTTTTCATAATTTCCTTCTTATCGCTGGTAAGCTGGAAAACGGCAAAAGCTAAAAGCAAAACGGCGGCAATGCTAGCGGCATATTTCAGGACCTGTAGGAAAATGGGTTTTTTACCGGTATTTCTATGAACAAGTGATAACGCATTATCATTTATATGGTTGCTGACATTCAGCCAGGCTGCATCAACGTTGTATGTGTCTGAAGCAGGCTGTATTGCAGGAGCATCCCAGATTTTCTTCAGCTCATAGTAAGCATCTCTGTATTCAGCATCTGATTGTATCAAACCGGCAATAACCTGCTGTTCTGCCGGGGTACATTCACCCGCCAGGTAACTGGTTATTTTTGATTCTATCGAACGGTTTTTCAACATCAGAATTTATTATTTGACACTATATAGACACATGAAAACGGTTTTACCCCTACACGGTTGAAAAATATTTTTTTAATATTTTGTTATTGTATTCATAATCAGCGCAATAGCAGTTATAAATTCTTTCAGGTATTTGCGCATAAACTCCAGCGAACGACCCATCTGGGTCTCAACGGTCTTCACATTTATATTTAGTTTCTCTGCAATTTCATGGTATTTTAGTCCGTCGAAGCGGCTGAGTTCAAAAATTTCGCGGCGTTTTTCAGGCATTGCGAGCAGGGCTCTGTTTACGTGTTCGCTGAGTTCGTTATTCGAATCATGATCGTTAGTACCATATATTTCCTCCATATTATCGCCATAATCAACGAATTTTCTTTCTATTTCGAGTTTGCGGGTATGGTTCAGGCAGTGGTTGATCACTGATTTGCGCAGGTAGCTGAAGATAGCGGTATTAATCTGAATCTCACTGTGCTTGTCCCACAGTTTGCAAAAAAAGTCCTGAACAATTTCTTCGGCAGTTGATTTATCGGGTGCGTAACGCCTGGCATAATTGCACAGCAATGGGTAATACTCCCTGAATAATTGTTCGAAAACAACGCGGTCGCCTTCCTTTATCCCTTTTAAATACAGCGCATCCTTGTCGGCCATCCGGATCAGTTAACTAGCTAAATACAATTCCTGAATAAGGAAAATCAGATTTTGAGGACGTAAAATTATATAAAAATCAGCAATTCTTAACCAAAAGCCTGGGCTCCATCATATCGAGGATAGCATATTTCACTCCTTCGCGACCTGAACCGGAATCTTTAATACCTCCGTATGGCATATGATCGACCCTGAAAGTAGGAACATCATTAATTATTACTCCCCCAACCTGTAAATTGTTAAATGCCTGATTCATTTCGCTGATACTGTCAGTAAAAACTCCTGCCTGCAGGCCAAACCGCCCTGCATTAACACGTCGGATGGCTTCGGCAAACGAATCAACAGGCTCAATTACGACCACCGGACCAAAAACTTCGGCGGCACATACCTGCATGGTTTCACGCGTTCCGGTTAACACTGTTGGCGGCATAAAGCTCTTTTCCCGTGTGCCACCGGTAAGTATAGTTGCGCCATTTTCAACTGCTTCATTTACCCACTTTTCAACTCTTATGGCATTGGTTTCGTCAATCATTACGGCCATGTCAGTGGAAGGATCAATCGGATTTCCGGGTTTTAACAATTTTGTTTTTTTAACAAACAACTTTGAAAAAGCTTCAAACAGATCTCTCATCACATAAATCCGCTGTGTGTGTATGCAAACCTGACCGGAGTATGCAAAACCGCCTGCTACACATTTGGTGGCAGCTGTTTCCAGATCGGAGCCATGCGATACAATTACACCGGCATTTCCGCCCAATTCCAGAACAACTTTTTTATTGCCTGCATCCTGTTTCATTTTCCAGCCTACTTCGGGCGAACCGGTAAACGATAGCAAACTTATCCGATTGTCGGTAACCAGTTTATTTCCGGTTTGCCTGTCCATCGGAAGGATTGATATAGTGCCCTTTGGTAGCTCAGTACGATTAATAATCTGTGCCAGCATGAGGGTTGATAAAGGAGTGAGGCTCGAAGGCTTCAGGATAATCGGGCAGCCGGAAGCAATGGCCGGAGCAATTTTATGCACGGCCAGGTTAAGCGGGAAATTGAACGGAGAAATCCCGGCTACTATTCCAATCGCAAAGTACTTTAATATTCCTTCTTTACCGGTGCCAGCCTGAGTCCAGTCAATACTCATATATTCTTTCGGGAGGCGTTTGCTTTCTTCGGCAGCAACAATGAACGTCTGGATTGACCGGTCGACTTCTGCAAGGGCATAGCGGATGGGTTTTCCTGATTCGAAGGTAATGAGTTCGGCAAATTGCTGGCGGAGCAAAAATAATTCGTCGCTGATCTGCTTAAGGATTGCATATCTTACAAAAGAAGCACTGCCGGCAAGTTCTTCCTGTACTTTAATTGCTGACTGTATTGCTTTTTCGAATTCCGGCTCGCCGGCTAAAAACGTATTTGCAATCGTTGTCCTGCTAAATGGATTGGAGACAGCTAGTTGCCTGGAAGTACTTACAAATTCGCCGGCACAATAAATTTTGAAAGTTTGATTTGAAAACATCGTTGTATTTTTGAGGGATAAAATTACGGTGAAATAATTTAAATAGGAGGGCTGAGTTATTTTTATGTGGGATTTTAGATTTCGGATTTCGGATTTCGGATTTCGGATTTCGGATTTCGGATTTCGGATTTCGGATTTCGGATTTCGGATTGTGGATTGTGGATTGTGGATTGTGGATGTGAGATTTACTATTTTAGACGGAGCGCAATAGAAGTGTTACGATTTACGAATATTTGCAGAAACCAGAAACAACCAACCTCTTTGCACAATGTTTATAAATAACTTGCCAACCAGAGTATTTTTACTGATATTATAAAGTTTATTGAAAAAAGTTGTAAAATTTTGATGTACATGTGTTTTCGTATCAAAATATTTGTAATTTTGCGCTCCATTTTAACGGACAAAAACATAATTGTTGAAAATGTACGCGATAGTAGATATAGCCGGGCAGCAGTTTAAAGTTGCAAAAGATCAGAAGTTTTATGTGAACCGCCTTAAAGGGGACGAAGGTTCGAAGGTTGAATTCAGCGAAGTATTGCTTTTGGATAACGAAGGCACTGTAACCATTGGTACACCGCTTGTTGAAGGTGCAATGGTATCAGCCACCATAGTAGCACACCTGCGTGGTGATAAAGTTAAAATCTTCAAGAAAAAACGTCGTAAAGGATACCAGAAAGAAACCGGCCATCGCCAGAATCTGACCCAGGTTAAAATTGAAGCTATCAACGCATAATTTAAGTGTAACTCGTAATATTAAAAGATATGGCTCACAAAAAAGGTGCCGGTAGTTCATCAAACGGACGCGAATCACATTCCAAGCGTCTCGGTGTAAAAATCTATGGCGGACAATTCGCCCAGGCCGGTAATATCATAATCAGACAGCGTGGTACCGTTCACAACCCAGGCCTCAACGTTGGACTTGGAAAAGATCATACCATCTTCGCTTTGTGCGACGGTTTGGTACAGTTCAAGAAACGCGCGAACGATAAATCATACGTTTCGGTTCATCCTATTCAGGGCGAATAAGCACATTGGCAGTACTAACTGCTGTTCAACATACTTATATGAAGTCTCCTGATCGTTCAAGTCAGGAGATTTTTTATTTTTGCAGGCGAAACACTATGATGGTGCAGTTTGATAGATTGATTGAAATGTTTAGTAGTTAGTGCATAGTGCGCAGTGCGCAGTGCGTAGTGCTTTGTGCTTAGTGCATAGTGCGTAGTTCTAAGTGCATAGTTCCCAGTGTGGTGGAAACATGGCTAATCTGAAAACTTTAGAAATCTGAACATCGATAAACTAAGGACATAGCACTAAGCACATAGCACATATAAATCAAAAACATAATACAAAAATAAAACACAATGCTCGAATTATCCTTTTTGCGCGAAAATGTTGAACTTGTAATTGAACGCCTGGCAATCAAACGTATTGATGCACGCGAAACAATAAAAAAAATACTGGAAGCTGACCTTAACAGGCGAGAGACTCAGAAACTGCTTGATGACAACCTGGCCGAATCGAACCAGATTGCACGGGAAGTTGGCAATCTTTTCAAAGCCGGACGTCAGCAGGAAGCCAACGATCTGAAAGCGCGCTCAGCGGATCTTAAAGTTGCAGCCCGTGACCTGACCGAAAAACTCGACGCTTTGCAAAAAGAGCAGAACGATTTACTGGTTACCCTGCCAAACCTTCCGCATCCCGAAACACCCAGGGGCCATTTGCCCGAGCACAACGTAACCATATACAGCGAAGGTGAAATTCCTGCTCTGGGCGACGATGCTGTTCCGCACTGGGAGCTGACTTCGAAATACGATATTATAGATTTTGAACTGGGAGTAAAACTGACAGGTGCAGGCTTCCCGGTTTATAAAGGCCAGGGTGCCAGATTGCAGCGTGCGTTGATCAATTTCTTTGTGAACGAAGCGGTTGCCGCGGGATACCTCGAAATACAGCCACCGCTTATGGTTAACGAAGCCTCGGCATATGCTACGGGACAGTTGCCGGATAAAGACAGCCAGATGTACTATGTCGGAATTGATAATTTTTACCTTATCCCGACCGCCGAAGTACCGGTAACTAATATCTACCGAGACCTGCTGTTGAAAGAAACCGATTTCCCTATTAAAAACGTTGCGTATTCTCAATGTTTCCGTCGCGAAGCTGGTTCATATGGAAAGGATGTACGAGGGTTGAACCGGCTGCACCAGTTCGATAAAGTTGAAATTGTTCACATTCAGCATCCGGATAGCAGCTATGCTGCACTGGAAGATATGCGCGAGCATGTTGCAGGCCTGGTAAGGAAACTTGAATTGCCTTTTCGCGTACTTCGGCTTTGCGGTGGCGATATGAGCTTTACTTCTGCGCTCACATATGACTTTGAAGTATTTTCGGCTGCCCAGAAACGTTGGCTCGAAGTTAGTTCAGTCTCCAATTTCGAATCCTTCCAGGCAAACCGAATGAAACTGCGTTTTAAAGACAGCACTGGTAAAACACGTCTGGCACATACTTTGAATGGAAGTGCTCTTGCTTTACCTCGCATCGTTGCCGCTTTGCTCGAAAATAACCAAACTCCCAAAGGTATCAGGATTCCGAAAGCACTGGTTCCTTATACAGGGTTTGAATGGATTAAATAATTGCAGATTGGGGATTGGGGATTGGGGATTGTGGATTGTGGATTGGGGATTGGGGATTGGGGATTGGGGATTGGGGATTGGGGATTGGGGATTGGGGATTGTGGATTGGGGTTGTGGATTGGGGATTGTGGATTGGGAGAGGATTAATCCGAAATCTGAAATCTGAAATCTGAAATCTGAAATCTGAAATAAAATATACCGTTAATATGAAACTAAAAGTTTTGCTTCTGTTTATAATAACAGGCTTACTTGTTGCTGTTGGCCCGGGAAGGCTTTTTGCCCAGCAAACGGAGGAGCAGCTTGGTGCCCAATACTATAATAACCGGGAGTTGGACAAGGCGCTGGCTACTTTTGAGCCCCTTTTTAACCGGAATCCGAGCCAGTTCAATTACCTGTATTATGTCAATACACTTTTTGAGTTAAAAGAGTTTGATAAAGCAGAAAAGGTTATAAAAAAGCAACTGAAAGCCAGTCCGAATGATCCGCGCTACCAGGTTGACCTGGGTTACCTTAATATTATGCAGGGCGATATAGCGAAAGGCCGTAAGATGTATGAAAATTGCCTTAAAGAGCTTCAACCGGATAAAATGCAGATTTATAACCTTACTTACGCCTTCAGCAACAGGCGCGAAACCGATTACATGGTGCGCACATACCTGCGTGGGCGCGAATTGCTGAAAGATCCTGCTGCGTTTGCTTTTGAGCTGGCTTACACTTACGAATCCCTGGGAAACACGGAGCTGATGATTGACGAGTACCTGAACCTGCTTGCTTCGAATCCGCAGCAGATGAGCATGGTGCAAAACCGCCTGCAGGCATGGCTCAGCGATGATGTTGACAATACGAAAAACGATACATACCGTTCAATACTGTTGAAAAAATCGCAGAAAAATCCTGACGAAATTCTATATAACGAATTGTTGCTCTGGCATTCCATTCAGCAGAAAGATTTCCCGTTTGCACTCCTTCAGGCTAAAGCATTGGATAAAAGATACGGCGAAAGCGGTCAGCGGGTTTTCGACCTTGCAGCACTATGTGTAAGCAACGAAAGCCTTGATGCCGCCATGGACGGATACAAGTATATAATTAAGAAAAACGCGAATAAAGAGCTGGTGATGCGTAGCCGCATAGAATTGATCAATACGGAATTCAGGCAATATAAAAATTCATTTTCATCCGATAACACCAGACTTCTGCAAATGAAGCAGGAATATTCGATGTTACTTGACGAATTGGGCAAAAATACGTTTACAATTCCATTGATCCTTAACCAGGCTCATTTGCAGGCATTTTACCTTGGCGAAACTGAAGAATCCACCGAATTGCTTCTTCAAGCCATAAGCATCCCTAATGTTCCTTTGCCGGAGCAGGCGCAGTGCAAACTCGAACTGGCCGACATTTACCTTTTTTCCGACGACCAATGGGAAGCAACTTTGTTGTACTCGCAGGTTGAGAAGACTTTTAAAAATGAACCATTGGGTCATGAAGCGAAATTCCGCAATGCAAAGCTTTCGTTCTACATCTGTGAATTCGGATGGGCCCGCGCTCAGCTTGATGTACTGAAAGCCGCTACTTCGAAGCTTATTGCCAACGATGCACTCGAACTTTCGCTGATGATTGGCGACAATATTGAAGAAGACAGCCTTACCGAACCGCTGTGCATGTATGCAAGTGCTGATTTGCTCGAATTCCGCAACAGGGATGCCGAAGCCCTGGCCATGCTTGATTCGGTCAACGGGAAATTCCCAATGCATTCAATTGTAGATAATGTGTTGTATAAAAAGGCTGAAATCAATGTTAAAAACGGAAAATATGAGGATGCATCGAAGTACTATGCTGAAATAATTGAAAAATATCCCTATGATCTGCTTGCGGACGATGCCACATTCAACCTTGCTGGTTTGTTCCAGAACCAGCTTAATGATAAAAGCAAGGCCATGAAATTGTACGAAAATATTCTTACTCAATATCCCGGTAGCCTTTATGTGGTAGAAGCACGCAAACATTTCCGGCAGCTGAGGAATGACCAGGTGAATTAGATGTTTAGGGTTTAGGGTTTAGGTGTTGGGGTTTAGGGTTCCAAATCATAACAATCTTACCAATAATTTATCCTCCCCTTATCACCTCTCTCCTTGTCTCTCTCCTTGTCCCCATTCCCTCAATCCTCAATCCTCAACTCCCAATCCCTCCCCCTTGTACGAAGTAAGAGCAAAAAAACACCTCGGCCAGCATTTTCTGAAAGATGAAAACATTGCTGCCAGAATAGCAGCGAGCCTTTCGCCAACCGCGAAACAGGTTCTTGAAGTCGGGCCGGGAACCGGTGTGCTTACGAAATACCTCCTGAAGCAGAATTTTGAGAAATTTGTCGCGGTGGAAATTGATCGGGAATCAGCAGCTTTCCTGCGTACAAATTACCCGCAACTGGGTGATGGATTGATCGAAGCTGATTTGCTCAGGATGGATTTTGCCAGCCTTTTTAATGGTCATTTTTCGGTGATCGGGAATTTCCCCTATAATATTTCGAGCCAGATTTTATTCCGTGTACTCGAAAACCATGATCAGGTGAACGAAGCGGTGGGTATGTTTCAGAAAGAAGTAGCAGTGCGTATTGCAGCACCTCCCGGCAAAAAAGATTACGGAATTTTAAGCGTTTTGTTACAGGCCTGGTACGATATTGAATACCTGTTTACAGTGGAACCAACCGTTTTTGTTCCTCCTCCAAAAGTGCAATCCGCAGTTATTCGTTTACAAAGGAATAAAACTACCAATCTGGGTTGCAGCGAAAAAATGCTGCTGCAGGTTGTGAAAACCGCTTTTAACCAACGCAGGAAAACTTTGCACAATGCATTAAAACCACTCGCTGCCTATAATGGCGAATTTGCCGGAAAAAGGGCTGAGCAGCTGAGTGTTGAGCAATTTGTTAAACTTACCAACGATATGCAGGATAGTATAGACAAATCCCAACCTGAGTTGTATCAGTAAGATTTTCTTTCCCTTGTCGGTCATAAAGTTTATTTTTGCCGGCCATCTTAATACTTTTCATGCAAAACCAAACGCTTACAGCCTTTTTATGCCAAACTGCAAAGAAATTTCCTACACACGGGATTTACTATGTGCATGAAAATGGCGTAGAAGAATTGCAGACTTATGCTGAACTATTGGAAGAGGCATATACTTTGGCCTCCGGCTTTCTGCATGACGGGTTTAAACCGGGAGAAAAAATAATTATCACAACCGTTCACAACAGGCAAACCATTACATCGCTTTGGGGCTGTTTTTTTGCAGGCCTTGTGCCAACCATTCTGCAGATACCTGTTTCGCTTGGTGATAAAAGTCAGGCAGCTGAAAAACTGCTTAATGTATATGAGCAGCTTGATCAACCATTTATCATCGTTTCAAAATATTTTACATCACATATTCAGATTCCGGAATCAAAATTCAGGCTTTTTGAAGAATTAGCGCGAAGTAATAAAATTCCGGTTTTCAATCCGGAATCTCAAGATCTTGCATTTATTCAATACTCATCGGGCAGTACAGGCGAACCTAAGGGTATCATGCTTACTCATGGCAACCTGGTAAGCAATATTTCTTCGATCATTGAAGGGCTGAATCTTACTGCCGATGACCGTGGAGGGAACTGGATGCCCCTATACCACGATATGGGATTAATCGGGTTTCATCTGACTCCTTTACTGACCGGTACAAACCAGTATCACATCGAAACCATTGATTTTATAAAGAACCCTTCCCTATGGCTCGACCTGCTTAGCGATGCCAGGATTTCGATATCAGGGAGTCCGAATTTTGGGCAATCGCTCATTTTAAGGCATTTGCAAAGGAAAAAGCAGGAATATAACTGGGACTTTTCATCGGTAAAAGCTTTGCTGAACGGTGCTGAGCCCATTTCGGCAAAAATCATGGAAGAATTTACAAATGCCCTGGAGCGGCATGGTTTTCCTAAAAATGCAATGATGCCTGTTTACGGAATGGCTGAAGCCACACTGGCTGTTTCCTTTACGCCCTTAATGAGACCCAGTGTTACCAGCATATTCGACAGCAACAAACTTGATTTGAATAGAATTGCCTTACCTGTCGCTTCCGGCTCACGGCAGGGCCGACAGCTAACATCAGTTGGCATGGCACTTAATGATATTGAAATACGTGTTGTTAATGAGGATGAAGAACTGCTACCCGAAACAAGAGTAGGCCATATTCAGATTAAAGGTCCGGCGGTTACAGCAGGTTATTATAAAAATAAGGAAGCCACAGCATCTTTATTTTCAGGCGATTGGTTGCGGACTGGTGATCTCGGTTTTTTTATAAACGGGCATTTGTATATAAGTGGCCGGTTTAAGGATATCATTTTCATGAATGGCAAGAATTATTTCGCCAACGACCTCGAAAACCTTGCCTGCACACTGGAAGAAATAAGCTATGGGAAAGTTGCTTTTGGCGGCATCACCGATCAGAAAAGTGGAAAGGATAAAATTATACTTTTTGTTGCCGGTATACCTGAATCGAAAGCTGATGAAACACTTCAGACTCTGAGGGCTCTTTTCAGGAAAACATTGGGAATACCTATTGATGAAATGGTGATTCTGCGTTCGAATGAATTCCCAAAAACATCGAGCGGGAAGGTACAGCGTTACAAAATCCTTCAACGTTATCAGCAAGGAGATTTTTCGGCACAGCGGTATAAATAGGGTCAATAAGAGAACGAGTTTAAAATGAGTTTTGCCCACGCTCACCCCTTATTCCCCGTAGGGGAAAGTCTTCGCGCACAGAAGATTGAGTTTTGCCTGCCAAACCTGAAGTTGAAGAAAATGAGCATTTTTACGTAAAAAGATGAGTTTCCTTAGTGACAC
>JBBQUX010000012.1:0-50583 GCA_038212135.1 Bacteroidales bacterium
CAAACTGGGTGCAGGGTATAATGTCAATCAATCTAAAATTGCTATCGGATCAGGGGGTTTGACAGGCAAGGGTTTTCTTAATGGCACTCAAACAAAGTATAATTTCGTACCCGAACAGAGTACCGATTTTATATTTTGCACAGTAGGAGAGGAGTGGGGCTTTGTGGGGTCAACATTTGTCCTGATGTTATTTTTATTTTTGTTGATCCGGCTTGTAGCGCTCGCAGAAAGACAGCGATCGCAGTTCAGTCGGGTTTATGGATACGGCGTTGCCTGTATTCTCTTTTTCCACATCGCAGTCAATGTATCGATGACCATTGGCCTTGCTCCTGTAATTGGCATTCCGTTGCCGTTTTTCAGTTACGGAGGATCGTCGCTTTGGGCCTTTACTATTCTGTTATTCATCTTTCTGCGCCTCGATGCAAACAGAACCGAAAACCTCAGGTAAAACGATATTATGGCGTAGGGTATTAAAACAAAAACCAATGGCTACTGGCTGTTGCCCTGTATTTGCTTTAAATTTGCGGCGCATGGAACGGTAGATTTTCATTTGAAACGGGTAGCTGCGCCGTATTTTTTCCACATTCATTCATCCTGGGGTGGCACGATCCCAAAAAAATAGTATTTCCAATTCGATGACCATACGGTATCGTTTGCCCCGGGCTGTTTATCTGTTGCCCTTTCAGGGCGGGAAATTCAATGTTTTATCACAGAATTGACCAAATTCCGAATTAACCAATTCCCGAATTGTCAAGAAGCACGCCCTTAGTCACTAAATCTTTTCATTTTCTCCATATCGCCCTTTCGCGCCATCGGCTTCGGTCTTCCGTCTTCTGTCTTCCATTTTCCGTCTCCAATAGCGGCCTGTCAATTTTGTAGTCGCCCTTCATTTCAGTAAATCTGATAATTTCCGGGAAAAAGCGGTTAAAGGCCTGATCAAAAAACTGATATTCTTCTTCGAGAATCTTCATTGCAAAATCAATTTCGGCTGGTAAGGAAGCATGTTGAACCATGATTCTGAGTGTTTTTTCAATCCCCTGGAACGTTGCGTAAGATTGAAGACGTTTGTTTTGTATCAGAAAAGGTAAAAATAGCTTTACTCGGGGTGGAAGTTGAAAAAAATTTGACAGAAGCACCGCATGAAACCTCTTTGTAAATGTTGAAAGCTTTTCATAGGAGTACAGATGCCAGTTCACAGCCAGGAAGTGATCGAGAAAAATATCAATAACGATTCCTGAATATTTCCCGTAACCCGGTCTAAGTTTTAAGATACATTCATTAATTATGCTGTGCATGTCAGTAAATGAATCAATCTGACGATGAAGCAAAATTCCTTTTGCCACCTTTGGAGGATACTTCAAAAATTGCCGCCCCTTTACGAAGTCGCCAATAAAATTCCCGAGTAAAATTTCCTCATCTTCTCCCGACAGATAGATATGTGACAGATAGTTCATTCAACTGAAGTTAAGCTGATCAATTTTTTTGACGAAAGTTAGTTAAATATTTGTCCCGTTGTCCATGCTCTGTCTAATGTCTCTGTGTATCGTTACGAAAATTTTTAAAAATTGTGGCTCTCAAATTCGCTGTTTCTCAATAACAAATGAATAAGTTGTTTAAGTTTTATGGATTTCAACTATATTTTTTGAAACCCTGTGAAACTGTTTCTCGTTATTAAGGTTGTAATCGCTTAATCAAATTAGTCTGAAACTCTATTCCGTTTATTGGTAATCAAGTTTCAAAATCAAGTTGAAAAATTGCCGGAAAACATCAGCATTGTGACTGACAGAAGCGAAGCTGTATCTTATCGGTAAAATCCTATTGGAGCTAACTATCAGTAGAACAGATAAATAAATCAATTGAAGTTTTTTTTCAAGCCTGGTGTGTCAATTAGAAGTTGTGCGAAGTTAAACCTGATGTTGACATCTGCATTTATTAAGGTTTATTTTTAAAGTATTGTAAAACAGATTTATAGGCGATAATAATCTGATCTAACCGCTTATTTTCTGCCAATATCGGATGTATCCGATTAAATTGAGTTCAGATCATTGAACCAAACGATTGAAACTGTGAAAGAAATTGCATCCATATATTACGTTATACATTTTTAAATATATCAATAAATGAAAAAATTTTACTCCGCATTTAGATTCGGTCTGCTGTGTGCACTGACCGTTGTTTTTGCTCATTGTAAAAAGGAAAAGGTAGAAATTACTACTCCCAAGTGGAATTACTCCACGTTTACCGACGTTCGTGATGGTAAAACTTATAAAAGCATAAAAATTGGAAGCCAGGTTTGGATGGCCGAAAATATGGCTTATAAAACACCGAGCGGATCGTCGTATAGTTATGGTGATATCGCTATTGCGGCGAAGTATGGTCGTTTATATACCTGGGATGCAGCATTGCAGGCAGTTCCGGCAGGATGGCATTTGCCGACCGATGCAGAATGGAAACAATTGGAAATGTTTTTGGGAATGAGTCAGGCAGAGACCGATAAAACGGATAGTCGCGGAATAGGTGAAGGGGCCAAGTTAAAAGCAACAATGGGATGGCCGGAAGAAGGAAACGGAACCGACGAAGTTGGTTTTCTGGCGCTGCCGGGTGGCTTATTTCTTGCGAATTCAATTGATTTTATGGCTTTTGAATGGTATGGTTACTGGTGGACTTCCACAGAAAGCAACAATTCCACTGCGTGGTTCAGACTTCTGGTTAATACAAATTCGAGGATAGTGCGTAATATTAGTTTTAAGGAAGATGGTTTCTCGGTACGGTGTGTAAAGAACCAAAACTGATTCAAATATTGAACCGGATGAAAATCAAATTATACGCTGTAATCTTTCATCAATTCAGTCCTGCTCAATGAAAAAACCCGAAATAATTAATTTACCTAAGATTGAAGATCCACGGGGAAATCTGTCAATTATCGAGGAGAATAGTAATATTCCTTTCAAAATTGCCAGAGTCTATTGGATTTATGATGTTCCTGGCGGGCAAATGCGCGGTGGCCATGCATTCAAAGAGCAGCAGGAATTTATTGTATCCTTATCAGGAAGTTTTGATGTAGTTGTCGATGATGGATTAGTCAAACAGACTTTCTCTCTGAACAGGTCCTATTACGGCCTGTACCTGCCTGCCGGATTATGGCGGCAGATGCAGAATTTCTCCACCAATTCATTGGCGATGGTTCTGAGTTCAACTCATTATAGGATTGATGATTACATTTATCAATATTCGGATTTTTTTAAACTTAGCCAAGTTAATGATGAATAAAAAAAGTGTATATGATTGTGTAATACTTCCGCTGAGTAAAATACACAACAGGGCAGGAAACATTACTGTCGTTGAAGGTGAAAGAAATATTCCTTTTGATGTCAGGCGCATATATTACCTGTATGATATCCCAGGTGGTGAAAACAGGGGAGGGCATGCCCATATCGAACTGAGCCAGTTAATTGTTGCCGCCAGTGGATCGTTTGATGTGTTGCTCGATGATGGCATAAATAAGAAAATTGTTACCCTGAACCGCCCTGATTACGGCTTGTTGGTTGTGCCGGGTATCTGGCGTGAATTGATGGAGTTTTCATCAGGGGGGATTTGCCTGGTATTGGCTTCACATAAATATGATGAATTAGATTATATAAGAGATATTGAAAATTATAAAAAATATGCTTCATCCAACCTCTGATATTCAAACACAAAATATTGGTGAAGGAACCATCGTCTGGCAATTTTGTGTGATTCTGAAAGATGCTGTAATAGGGAAAAACTGCAATATATGTTACAGCGTTTTCATCGAAAATGACGTTGTTCTTGGTAATCATGTTGTCATTAAATCAGGTGTTCAGTTGTGGGATGGGATAACTCTGGAAGACAATGTGTTTGTGGGCCCCAATGTAACTTTCACCAATGATTTGTATCCGCGTTCGGGTAAGCCCGTGTACCAGTTAAAACGAACATTGATTAAAACCGGCGCAAGCATAGGGGCAAATGCCACCATATTATGCGGACTCACTATTGGAAGATATGCTATGATTGGCGCCGGAAGTGTGGTGACAAAAAATGTTCCGGATCACAATCTTTGGTATGGAAATCCTGCAGGATTAAAAGGGTATATCTGTAAATGCGGGGAAAAGCTGGATGTTAATTTATGTTGTGCAAAATGTAACCGAAAATTTCAAAACGAAAATAGTCTGATAGAAGAATTATAGTTGAATAATTTATTTCCATTGCTGCTTACCGGAGTATAACCTCAGGTAATTTTAAAATACTAAACCTTATTGTTTTCCAAATGGAAGTTTTACAAGTTACACCCGAACAGTATGCCACGGTAATAAAGCATCCTCACTTTGTCTATAAAAATACAGAATTTAATATTTTGAACTCAGATAAATGTGATTCGGTTCATTATTTATTGATTAAGGACGATCATTACCGCATGGGGATTATAGGTGGTGTCAAGAATAAAATTTTCATGTCTCCATTCTCTGCACCCTATGGCGGGTTTACATTTTTACGTTGTGATATAAGATTAACATCCATAGACACGGCTCTGGAATGTTTTTTACAGTGGGCAAGAAGCAACGATTTGGAAGGTATTTATATTACACTGCCACCTTTTTCCTACAGCGAGACCCAATTGTCAAAATCAATCAATTGTCTGTATCGTAAATCTTTTAAACTTTTAAAAATTGACTTAAATTATATCCTGAACCTGGAAGAATTTGATAATTCATATATCAACAATATCTGGAAAGAAGCAAGAAATAACCTGAAAAATTCTTATTGTAATCAACTGGGTTTTAAATATTGTGAGAGCTTTGACGAGAAAGCCATTGCGTATGACATTATCAGGCAGAATAAAGCCTCTAACGGATTTGTGCTCCATCTTACCTTTAGTCAGATTATTCAAACGGCTGAAATTGTTGATTGTGAATTTTTCCTGGTGAGAGACCGATACGCTCATCCCATAGCATCTGCAATCGTTTTTCATGTATCACCCGAAATTGTACAGGTAATTTACTGGGGTGACCTTATGGAATACAGGAGATTGAAATGTATGAATTTCCTGTCGTACAAAATATTTGAGTTTTATAAAGAGCAGGGAGCAAAAATTGTAGACCTTGGACCTTCAACTGAGGATTCTGAACCTAATTATGGGTTATGCGTTTTCAAAGAGAGTATCGGTTGTGAAATTACTCCCAAATTTTCGTTTTCCATGCGTTTTTAATTTTTTAGTTTATAGTAGCAGTTCACCTAATTCTTTAACAAAATACTTTATTCTTATTTATTGTAATATTGAATTGTTTTCCGGATAATTTACGGTAAATAGTCATTACCAGTCAGATCGTTACAACGAACATACATTAACTTTGATAATTCCCATAAAGATGATTTACACGGAAAAAATTTCAGCCAGATACGCTTACTTGCGTCATGTAACTGTTGAGGATGCTCAGTTTATCCTTTCACTCCGCACTGACCCGAAATATTCAAAGTATATAAATGATACTGAGAATGATCTGGATATTCAGATTGAGTGGATAATACAACAGCAATCCAGACCCGACGATTATTATTTTGTGATTTGTGATGTGGATGACCGACCAAGGGGGGTCATATCCTTATATAATTTTGATCATACCCGTTTAAATGCCGAAATGGGTCGGTTGATTTGTCCAAAATCACCTGTCGAGTTGTATACTTCATTTATTTTGATTAGTGAATTCGCGTTTAAAATTCTTGGATTAAAGCGAATGTTTTTAAGGATGAACCCGAATAATGCGGACGTAATTGCTGTTACGCGCAAATTCGGAGCCACATTCGTCGGATATGGCAGTTATAAAGATACCGATATTGAGTATGCGGAGTATGAACATCTGCAGGAAAACTGGGTCTTGATAAATGCTTTGAACAATGAACGGCTGGAGAAATTTGTAAAGGTGGTTAACCGGATGCAGAAAATAAGTTCAAATCTTTCGGCTTAGCTTATTGTTAAATCTATTTATTGCATAATAAAAGTTAATTCAATAAAATGATAAGTTTTTTGGATCTGAAAGCAATTAATGACAGTTATGAACCCGACCTGTCGTCTGCCATTAAAAGGGTTCTTGATTCAGGCTGGTACTTATTGGGTAATGAGGCAACGGCTTTTGAACAGGAATATGCAAGGTTCACCGGAACCAAACATTGTATTGGTGTTGCAAATGGATTGGATGCCTTGAGGCTTATTTTGAAGGCTTATATCATTATGGGAGAAATGAAGGAAGGGGATGAAATTATTGTTCCTGCCAATACCTTTATTGCCTCAATCCTGGCCATTACCGATAACCGGCTCATACCGGTACTTGTTGAACCTGATATAAATACATTTAATATAGATCCCTTTCTGATTGAAAAAAAGATTACTGAACGGACAAAGGGAATTATGCTGGTTCACCTTTACGGGAAAAATGCCATGTGTCCGGAAATTACCCGGTTGGTGGATAAATACGGACTCAAGTTAATTGAAGACAATGCTCAGTCACAAGGATGTTATTATGGCGATAGGCGGACCGGTTCATTGGGTAACGCTGCCGGGCACAGCTTTTATCCGGGTAAGAATCTGGGCGCATTAAGTGATGCAGGCGCTGTAACAACAGATAATGATGAACTGGCTGAATTAATCAGGGCTCTGGGTAATTATGGGTGTACCAAAAAATACATAAGCGATTACCAGGGATTAAATTCCAGGCTGGACGAAATTCAGGCAGCGATGCTGCGGGTAAAACTCCGGCGGCTCGATGCTGACAACCAGCACCGCCGTGAAATTGCACGGTTTTATTGTGAGAATATTACGAATGCTGAAGTTGTATTGCCGGAGTCAAAAGAAAATCACCTGCTTTATCCTGTAACCACCAATCTTTCGCATGTCTGGCATCTTTTCGTAATTCGACATCGTGAACGTGATCAGTTACAAAAATATTTAAAGGAAAACGGGATTCAAACACTGATCCATTATCCTGTTCCACCACACAAGCAGAGGGCGTACAAAGAGTGGAATAATATAAGTTATCCCATAACTGAACAGATTCACCGCGAAGTGTTAAGTCTGCCTGTAGGCCCTGTTGTAAATATGAACGATATCCGGTTTATTTCAGATATATTTTCGAAATATGATAACAAAATTTCTTAAAAAGGGCAGGGTAATTTTACCATGGACTTCGCATCTAATCAAATATCTGAATTACCAGACTTATTTGGATTTTTATCTTATTTTAACTGCAGGTATCCGGCATCAACGGGCCTTTAAAAAAGCAGTTCTTCAGCCTAAGATAAAAATAGTGTTTTTTGCCATTCACAGAACGATTTGGAAATACGACCAGCTTTACAAGCTTTTTGAACAAAGTGAAAGATTTGATCCTGTCATTGTCGTTTGTCCTTATATCGTTTACGGTGACGAATTAATGCTCAAAGAAATGGCAAGTACCTATAGTTATTTGTCAGCGAAAAATTTTAATGTGGTCCCGGCTTATAACACACAAAGCGGGAAATGGATAGATGTGAAAAAGGAGATCAGACCAGGCATTATTTTTTTTACAGATCCGCATAAACTTACAAAGGACGAGTATTATGTCACTAATTACAGAAATTATCTGACGTGTTATTTGCCTTATACTTATCAGATATCAAATTTGTATGAAGTGCAATATAATCAGTTGTTTCATAATCTTATCTGGAAGATATTTTCACCCACCCCTCTCCACCGGGAGTTTGCACGAAAATATGCACGGAATAAGGGCAGTAATATTGTCGTTACCGGTTATGCAGGAACGGATGTTTTACAGCAGTATTCCTATCTTCCGAAAGATTCGTGGAAGATTAAAGACAGAAATATTAAACGAATTATTTGGGCACCTCACCATACAATCGATAATGATACAAGTTATCTGGCCTACTCAAATTTCATAAAATATCACAGGATGATGCTGGACATAGCCTCGGATTATATTGGTAAGGTACAAATTGCCTTTAAGCCACATCCTCTTTTAAAAGGCAAATTATATTCGGAAATTGACTGGGGAATAGAGAAAACGAATGCATACTATAAAGAATGGGAGAATATACCCAATGGACAACTCGAGGAATCTGATTATGCTGATCTTTTTATAACTTCAGATGCCATGGTGCATGACAGCTCTTCGTTTATGGCAGAATACCTGGCAGTGAATAAACCAGTTTTATATACTATCCGGGATCAGAAAATTACTGAGCGGTTTAATGCAATCGGAAAAATGGCTTTCGACCAGCATTATCATGCCACCGGTGTCGAAGGTATTACTAAATTTATTGAAGATGTAGTTGTAAATGAGCATGATATAAAAAATCGACAAAGAGAAGCGTTTGTTTTAGAATATATTAAACCGCCCAACGATGTCTCTGCCACAATGAATATTTACAAGATAATAGATAAGGAAACCCTTAAACCCCAACTGTCTGATAATTCTTTTCACAATGTGTTGTTTATCGGTTGGTCTAATAAAAATAAATTATTAAACATGAATTTAAACCCACTTAAATTAGCATGGAAAAAGAAAAATTGATCACAGGATATACTACCGGTGTTTTTGACTTATTCCATATTGGTCATCTCAATATTTTAAAAAAGGCAAAATCGATGTGTAACCGTCTTATTGTCGGGGTATCGACCGATGAACTGGCATACGATTTAAAAGGGAGAAAACCCATTATTCCCTTTAGTGAACGGATGGAAATAATTAAAAGTATCAGTCTTGTCGATGAGGTGGTACCGGAGAATGTAAACGATAAAATGCTGGCATGGCAGAAATATCAGTTCGATATAATATTTAAAGGAGATGACTGGAAAAACTCCACGCGATGGATTACGTTGGAAAAACAATTTGACAAAGTGGGGGTAAGAATTTGTTATTTCCACTATACACAGAATACATCGAGTACAATAATCCGTGAAATATTGGAAGATACCCTGCACCATTAAATGTTAAAAGATTGAAACTTTTTTCTAATTATTTGTTGTTTATACCAAAATATTTAGAATAATCCGAAGTCCTACTCAGATTATTATATCAAATTTTCCATATTATGGCAGAAATTATCGGGTCCTGGCTAAGAATGATTTTCCCAAAAAAATTAATCAATATCCTTAAGCCTGTCGCATATTATTTTATTAATCTATATAAATCAATCTACTACAGTTTTATTAACAGAAGGTATAAAAAAATAGTTTGTCATTTAAGGGAGAAAGAAAAAATTAAGGTTGCTTTCTTTCTAATTCATGATTCGGTCTGGAAATATGACGGTATATATCAGCTCATGAAGAAGGATGATCGGTTTGAGCCTGTGGTTGTTGTATGTCCTTATATATTATATGGTAATGAAAATATGATGAATGATATGACGCAGGCCTATAATTCGTTTTCGAAGAAAGGTTATACGGTCATAAAATCATACAACGAAGTGACGAAACAGTGGCTGAATGTTAAAAAGGAAATCCAGCCTGATATTGTGTTTTTCACAAATCCAAATAATTTAACAAAAAAGCAATATTGTATCTCCAGGTATACTGATTGCTTAACCTGTTATGCTCCTTATAATTTTGGGAACAGCCATCTTTATGAGACGATGTATAATCAGGAATTCCACAATCTGCTCTGGCGATTATTTGCAGAGACGCCTCTCCACAAAAGTTTCTCCGTCAAGTATGCCTTAAATAAAGGGAATAATGTTGTCATAACAGGATTTCCAGGAACTGATTCGTTATTAAAGAGAAATTTTATCCCATTATATTGCTGGAAACAAAACGATAAAAAAATAAAAAGGATAATCTGGGCACCTCATCATTCCATTGACGATAATACCTCATATTTAAGTTATTCAACGTTTCTAAGATATGCAGATGTTATGTTGAACATCGCAGATGAATACGCCGGCAGGATACAATTTGCCTTCAAACCGCATCCGTTACTTCGAAATAAATTAGCAGAGGAGCCGGGATGGGGAAAGGAGAATACCGAAAATTATTACAATAAATGGAAGAACTTAAAAAACGGACAATTAGTCGAAGGAGATTATATCGATTTATTTCTTAGTTCTGATGCTATGATCCATGATTCAGGTTCATTTTTAATCGAATATATCTATACGGGCAAACCCGTACTGCATACCAATAGAGATGAGCATATTACAGACAGGATGAATGCTTTTGGGATTTTAGCTTTTAATGTGCATTACCATGCAAAAAAGGAGGAGGATATCAGAGCATTTATTGAAGATTTACTTATAGGCAGGGATGCGAAAAAATATGAACGGAATTTCTTTCTAACTTCCGAGCTATTACCACCTAATAATAAGAGTGCTTCTGAAAATATTTATGATGAGTTAGTGCATCAGTTATTTTAGTCTTACAAATTTTTGTTGAAATAGCTGAATTTTATTAATAATTAATACAATCAATTATGATTAAAGATAAGGTTATCGTATACACGGGAGGTACTTTTGACATGTTTCATAGTAACCATGTTAAAATGATTGACTATGCAAGAGGCCTGGGAGATGTTCTGATTGTGGGAGTCAGTACTGACGAATTGGTTTGTAGTTATAAAGCTCCTCCAACTATTCCATTCGAAGAAAGAATAGCAATTATCAGGTCTTTAAAGCAACCCGACATAGTGATCCCCCAGAATTCTCTGGAACATACACAATTGGTTAAAAATTTACATATTGATGCCTTTGTAATAGGCAATGATTGGTTGGACAAGTATGATTATTTGAATGAACTGGGTGTCAGTGTGTTCTATTTTCCCTATGGTGAAGGAATTTCTTCAAGTAGTTTAAAACAGAAAATTTCTGAAAATTATCAGAAGATCAAAATGAGTACAGATCAGCATACTTATCCTGAGATAAATTAATCAGCGCAAATGCAAATGAGGTATGCAATTGTAACCGGAGGAACCAGGGGTATAGGAAAACAGATTTGCATTGATTTATTGTGTAAGGGTTTTTTTGTCATAACCAATTATGTGAATGACGACCAAAGTGCTGATGTTGCGCGAACTGATTTTTCCAATTTTTCGGGTCAATTTGCAATCCTGAAAATAGACCAGTCAAAAGAGCGGGATATGGAGTCTTTTGTGAACACTGTAAAAGATATAACAAAAGAAGTTCATTGTATAGTATGCAATACGGGTTTGACCATAAGAAAGCGTTTTGAAGACTTCACAAATACTGAATGGGAGAATACATTCAGAGTGAATGTGCATTCGCACTTTTACCTGATCCGCGATTTGAATCGCCTCATTCAGAACAAAGCTAAAATTATTTTTATTGGTTCATTACTTGGTGAAATCCCACATGCCTCATCAATTGTGTATGGAGTTACAAAGGCCGCAGTTCACGCATTGGCCAGGAACCTGGTCAAAGAGTTTTCGGAAAGAGAGGTAACTGTAAATATTGTAGCACCCGGATTTGTTGAAACAGATTGGCAAAAAGATAAACCAATGGAGATCAGGAATAATATTTACAATAATACTGCCCTTAAAAGATTTGCCAGTGTAGAAGAGGTAGCTATGATCTGCATGATGCTTATAGAAAATGATTTTATTAACGGTGCAACAATATCAGTTGATGGCGGATACAATTACCGTTAATGTTTATCTGGTTTGTCCGGAAATAATTCATCCTATTGTCCGATTCTATAAAGTTACATTCGAAATAAGAAAGACTTGCATTCAAATTCTGATCCTATGTTGAGAAAGATGATCCAACCGGTGATATGGAATTTTCTCAGTACTATTTATCGCTATTTGTTAAATAGATATTTATCTGTTTACTATGTCTTTGTACAGAGAAGGTATAAAAAGATCGTCCTGCAGGTGCAAAAAAAGGAGAAGATTAAGGTTGCATTTTTTTTGATTCACGAAGCAGTCTGGAAATATGAAGGTTTATATCGATTATTGGAAAAGGATAATCGTTTTGATCCTTTGGTCATTGTGTGTCCTTACATGGTCTTCACCGAAGAAAATATGCTCAGAGAAATGGATCAGGCTTATGATGGCTTTCTGGAAAAAGATTATCAGGTCATCCGGACATATAATAAAGCAACCAACAAATGGTTAGATGTGAAACACCAAATTAAACCTGATATAATTTTCTACTGTGTTCCTCATAATATAACAAAAGCCGCATATTCAATTAAATATTTCTTAAATACGCTGAGTTGCTATGTACCGTATACATTTCAAACCACGTTTCATTATCAGCAAAATTACAATGCGTTTTTTCATAATGTGCTCTGGAGAGCTTACTATCCCAGCATTATACATTATAATATGGCAGTTCAATACGGTTTGAATAAGGGAAGAAATAGCGTTTTATCCGGTTATCCTGTAATTGACCGGTTCTTAAAATTTAACTCATCGGGCAAAAAAATCAATAAAATAATCGTAAACAATAATTCAAAAAGAGCAAAGAAGAATATCATCTGGGCTCCACATCATACAATCGAAGGTAACGGTTATGGCTATGATCTGCACTTTTCGAATTTTATCCGGTACCATAATTTTATGAAAGAAATAGCAATCAAATTTCAGGAGAAGGTTTTTATAACATTTAAACCCCATCCTGCATTGCGACCTAAGTTAAGCGACAGTAACATCTGGGGAGTTGAAAAAACTGAAAAGTATTATAGTTTCTGGCAGGAGAACGACTTTTGTGCATTGAATCAAGGCAATTACCTGGGTTTATTTGAAGATTCAGATGCGATGATTCATGATTGTGATTCATTTATGGGAGAATATCTTTCACTGAATAAACCGGTCCTTTATACCAGGAGAGACGATACGGTTGAAGAACGAATGAATGAGTTTGGCAGATCGGCACTTAAAATGCATTATCAGGCGCGCAGTGAGGAGGAGATTTTGAAATTTATTGATGAGGTTGTTATTCCTGGTGTCGATCCTATGAAGTCCAATCGCACCAAATTTATTGGGAATTTTATCCTACCACCAAATCACATGGAAGCATCAATGAATATTTTTATGGATTTAAAGAAGTCCCTGGATATAAATTAAAGGTAATTTTTTTGAATTGAGTTAATTTTCGAATAATTATAATCATGTATAAATCTTTATAAGTGCCAGAAAAATCTTTAAAAACTAAGACCATAACTGGAGTCGCCTGGAGTGCTTTTGATAAGATAGTTGGTTCCGGTATCAGTTTTGTTTTGGGGGTCGTTCTTGTAAGAATTTTGATGCCTGCAGATTATGGATTAATCGGGATGCTGGCAATATTCTTTGCGATTTCTGAACTCTTTGTGGGTAGCGGCTTTTCGAGTGCATTAATACAAAAGAAGGACAGGACTGAAATTGACTTCTCAACCATCTTTTATTTTAATCTGGTTATCGGGGTTGTCTTCTACATTATCTTGTTTTTTGCCGCACCGTTGATCGCCAGTTTTTACAATACTCCACAGCTAACAATCATAACCCGGGTATTGTCTTTAAATATCATTATAAATGCATTATCATTAGTTCCGGAAACGCGGTTATCAATTGCCATCAATTTCAAGATACCGGCCATCATTGCCCTGTTATCTATTATTATAAGCGGAACGTTGGGAATAATTGTTGCCTATAAGGGATTCGGGGTTTGGGCTTTGGTAATTCAGAGTAGTACAAGAGCATTAATCCGGACACTCCTTCTTTTTATTTTAAACAAATGGAAGCCACTGAAAAGCTTTAGCTGGCAATCATTCAGACAGCTTTTTAAATATTCATCCAATCTTTTGATGGCCGGATTTGCCGCAACTGTGATAAACAATATATATTCCGTGATGATAGGGAAAATATTTTCTGCCAGGGACTTGGGTTACTATACCAACGCAAAACAATTTCCTGAGTTTTTTTCCACATCTATAACAAGTGTTCTTCAGGGTGTAACTTTCCCGATCCTTGCTTCTCTTCAGGATGAAAGAGCACGTATGATCACGGTATATGGTCGTTTGATGCGGTTTGTGGTATTATTTGTTATTCCGGCACTAACCTTGCTGGCGTTACTTACCGAGCCTTTTATCCGTTATTTCCTAACCGAAAAATGGATGCCTATTGTTCCGCTTATGCAATGGTTATGTTTTGCACGAATGATTACTCCAATCAGTGCATTAAATATGAATATTCTGAATGCAATTGGCAGAAGTGATCTGTATTTGAAAGTTGATATTTCGAAAATGCCCATCACAATTATAATACTGGTGATTACAATTCCAATGGGTCTTAAGGCTGTGGTAATAGGCCATTTCCTGATGTCGCTCCTGGCCTATTTTATCAACGCTTATTATCCCGGAAAGATGTTCAACTTTGGTGCTATACGACAAATCAAGGAAATGAGCCGGGTCATTTATGCAACGCTGATTATGTCTGTAATTGTTTTCGGAGTAAGGATTCTTCTACCGACTGATCTTCTAAAGCTGATTATATGTGCTCCACTTGGAATAGCGGTATATCTGTTCACAGCACATATTCTTGGAATTAATGAAATTCGTGAAGTATTGGCAATGATTCAATCACTTCTCCACCGAAAAAAACCTTTTATTAAATTGACGTAATGATCACTATGCTATTGTCGCCATTCAACGGACCAGGCGGAAATCAATATATACAGATTCGGGTAATCGAATACCTTTCTCAATACGGTAATAAATGCAAACTTTTTGGTACAAAACAATGTTTCGTTTATGCTGAGATAATAAAGAGGGAACTGGAATTTGACTTTATTGAAATCGATAGCCATAGCAATAAAATGGATTATAGCCGATACTTGACAAAAACGGATTATAGTCAGTATCTGACAAGTGAGGATATTATTTTAACTACGAACGGAGATTTCTTTGACTGTATTTTATTGTTTTCAAAGAGTGATGCACGTATTATTTTCCTTGATATAATATATCCCTGGTTGAATGGTTTTATAATAGGTAAAAGAAGTATTCCCATCAAACTATTTGCTAAAAATCAGGAAATTAAAATTTTATCTTTATTGAATTCATCAAATGCCTTATTTTTTATAGATGTAATGGGCAAATCAATTGTTGAAAAGAGATTAAATTTAAAAATATCCAATCAGCAATATTTACCTATTCCCATTAATGTTCCGCCCAGGGTAACTTCAACACCTTTAAATCATGTCGTAAATATTACTTATATAGGACGTTGTGTGTCATGGAAGGTGCAACCGGTATTAAAAATTTTAAAGGATATAATGTTCTATAATCTTTCTGACAGAGTTGTTTTAAATATCGTGACTGATGACGTTAACGATTTCAGGGATTTTATTCTTGAAAAAAACGATTTCAAAGGAATCGAAATTGCTTTTCATCAAAATCTTGGTGAACGCGAAATAAATCAATTATTTAAAGGAATAAATTTAAACATTGGCATGGGGACTGCCGCCTTGGATGGTGCTAAGAATGGCATACCTACAATCGTGATTGATGCTTCTGACTATGATTTCCCGGACGATTACCGATATAGATGGATTTTTGAATCAAAGGATTTAGTTCTGGGTAAAATGATGGAAAAAGGGGTCACAAAATTTGATGGTATGATGACTTTTGAAGATATGCTGACAAATCTTGAAAGAGAGTACAGCGAATTGGGTCAAAAATGTTATGATTATGTACGTGAAAATTATGATATTGAGAATTTCGTTAATAAGATTGAGACATATAGCGTAAATGCGAGCCTCCCGATTTCATCACTCAGGGCTCTGCTTGTTATTAGATATTTTAAATTTTTGAGGATGTTTGGTATTGTATGATCAGGACGTTTGGTTCCGTTCTATATGTAATATAACCTGTTTATGATAGAAGAAATATAATAGTGAAAAGAGTTTTATTGGCAAGTCAAATCGTTAAAAACAATCATTAATCATATGCAATTCCTCAATCGGTTACAGCAAATCACGCTTTATATGTTCTTTTTTTCAATTAATTTTGAAATGATGAGTATAGTTGCGAATAGTAATTTCTCTTTTTCGAAAGTATTTGGAATTATATATATTCTTTCAATCTTGCCACAAATACAAAAATTTGTACGGATTGACTTTGTGGGATATTATGTGTTTCCGCTGGTACTTTTTTTTTTCTGGCTTACGCTCATAGGATTGGTTAATATTAATGAGATAAATTCTTCGTTTTTTGATTTCTCTCTTTTTCTAAATATTCTCTTATTTTGGATTATGATTAATCATGGACGAAAGGATTACCTGGTACTTGAAAAGGGAATGTTAAGTTTTGCCTTAGGTTCTGTGGCTATAACAATAATTTTTGTGTTAGGACTAGGATCAGCCTATCAAGGTGGTCGTTTGTGGATGTTTGGTGACGATCCTAATGCTCTTGCCTCGAGAACCTTAATGGGCATGATGATACTTGTATTGGCCGTAACGCAGAATAGGTTGAATTTAGGGCGTTATCGTTTTCTTTTATTACTGCCAATTCCTGTAATGTTAAAATTGTTGTTTGAAACGGGATCCCGATTTGGATTTATTGTATTTGTATTATCATTAGGAGCTGGTATCTTAATGTATAAATCAAAAGAGGCCTGGAAAAAATTATTGATATATTTCTTGGGAATAGTATCAATGCTTATTTCATTTTTTATATTAACAAAATCCGTTACAATGATTGAAAGGTTATTATCAACTGTTCAAAGTGGAGATACTTCCGGCCGTAGTGATATCTGGCAATTGATACTTCCAATTGTAATGGAGAATCCGATTTTCGGATATGGCCGCACAGGATATATCCTTGAGTCAACTATTATTTTTGGCAAGGAAACCAGTCCGCACAATGTTTTACTTGAAGTGCTGTGTTACACCGGGATTGTAGGTTTAATCATTTACCTGGTCTTTTTATACCGGATAGGTATAGCAAGTCTTACCAGTTATAGAACTCACCATTTATTATTGCCAATTTTGCTGTTAATCCCTGTTGCCGGAATGATTCTGTCAATTCAAATTCTGACTTTAAAGATCGGATGGGTCATATTTGCCTATATTGTAAGTGCACTGGCAATTAAGGGGGTGAAAGAACCAGCTCTAATTAGTAACAAATAGTAATTTTTATGAAGATATTTCAGGTTATACCCACTCTGTTGGAAGGCGGAGCTGAAAGATTCGTTGTGGATCTTTGCAACACTTTACTTGAAAATTATTCCTGTCAGATTGTACTTATTGTATTTTTTAAGATCGATAACAAACAATTCTTAACCAAAGAATTGAACAAATCTGTGGAAATTGTCGAATTAAACAAGAAAAAAGGTTTTGATTTTTCAATTGTCCGAAAACTTAATCATCTTGTACGGGAACAAAAACCGGATGTCGTTCACACCCATTTAAATACATTTGAATATATGTTCTTTGAAATCCTTAGGGATAGAAAAAAAATCAATTTTATTAATACGATTCATAATTCTCCCGACAGGATTTATAATAACAAGATTATTAAGTTCATTGATTCTTTGTTGTACAGGATTGTAAATGTTTTCCCGGTTATCATATCAACTGATAGTATTTTAGAATTTAAAAAATATTTTCAGGCAATTAAACCGGTACTTATTTTTAACGGACGACCTTGTATCGGTCTGAGTAACAAAATTGAAACTATTCAAAATGAGGTAGCTTCCTATAAAATAACTCCCGAAACTGTTGTTTTTATAAATGTTGCCAGGATTAGTCCGCAAAAAAATCATTTGATGCTGGTCGAGGCATTTAATCAGGTGATCGGGGAGGGAAGGGATGTTGTACTTTTGATCGTTGGAACCCCTTGGGACAAGGCGATTATTGATAAAATGAACTCAATGATCAGCGAACGAATCCATATATTGGGATTTAAGGACAATGCTACCGATTATTTAAGCTGCTCGGATGCTTTCTGTTTGTCTTCATTTTACGAAGGTATGCCAATCTCATTGATTGAAGCCATTCAACACGGGGTTATCCCGATTTGCACGCCAGCGGGTGGTACTAAGGATATTATAAATTCATCACTTGGTTTTGTAAGCAACAATTTTTCAGCCGTTTCCTTTGTTGAATCACTAAAAGCATTTTTAAAACTGGATAAATTACAGCGGAAAAAAATGAGTGAAAATGCCATATCTGAATATGGGAATAATTTTACCATGAAGATCACTGCCACTAAATATTACGAGCTCTACAACCGTTGATTATTATACTGCATATTCTGATTCGCTTTGATAATGCCATTGTGCTCACCCGAAAATGAGATTGACTTGAGTCATCTCTTTTCTGGCATACCATCTGAATTATCTGACATATTCCAGGATTTCAATTTATTACTTGTTAACTTTCTACATTATGATCTTAAAAAGTCTCTTGCGCACCATTTCACTAATGCTGTATTATGGTTTTTTCCGGTTTTTACCTCCCACCAATAACAGGTATTTCAAGATAATAAGGCCAATCAGATCTGCGATTGCAAAAAGTTGTTTGGATAATGCGGGTAGAGAAGTCAATATTGAACAGGGAGCCAACTTTGGTAATGGGGATGGCATTTCGATCGGAGATTATTCCGGTATCGGTGTCGATTGTTCTGTTCGCGGACCCCTGTTGATCGGAAATAATGTAATGATGGGGCCGGAAGTAATAATAATAACAGCAAATCATGGTTTTGAAAGGATTGATATCCCCATGATGGTACAAGGATCTTCGCCCAGGAAAAAAGTGATCATTGGAAATGATGTGTGGATAGGAACCCGCGCGATAATACTCCCCGGGATTACAATTGGTAATGGAGTAATAATCGGGGCTGGTTCCATTGTCACCAAAGACATTCCTGATTATGCCATTGCGGCCGGTAACCCCGCCCGAATAGTTCGCTACAGAAATTGAATAATCAATAAAATGGGTATGTTTTTAACAAACTACAAAATTGATTTTTATCCGGTTTCCATCTGTCAGAAAGAACAAATAATTAACAGATGAAGAAGAAGGTTTTAGTTTTAGGATATTTCGGATATGTCGATAATGAATTGGATGGTCAAATCCTAAAAACTCGCAACATTTATGAATTGCTTTTATTGAAAATTGGAAACAGAGCCGATATAGACAGATTTGATACACAGCGGTTCAAGTATAGTAAGCTCTCTTTTTTCAAAATGCTTTTCAAAATAATCCGCTGTCAGGTTCTTGTTTATATACCGGCACATAATAACTTAAAATACTTATTTCCTATTATATATGCCTTTTGTTGGTTAAAAAGGAGTGAGATCTTTTATTTTGTCGTCGGTGGCTGGCTTGTACAATACCTGAAATCCAAAAAATTACATGTTGCGCTTCTTTCGAACATCCGCGCAATACTAACAGAAAGCACCGATTTGAGTAATTCATTGACAACAGAATTTCGGCTTAAAAACGTAGTGACTTTTCCCAATTTCAGGATTCATTCCTTTATCCCGACATTTGTTCAGAACATCGATCAATTCAGGATTGTCTACATGGCAAGGATCAGTCGGATGAAGGGAATTGACTATGTTTTCAGCCTTGCAGCGTATTTTGAAAATTGTTCAGATCACAAAAAACGGGTGATTATTGATTTTTACGGACCCGTTGAAGAGGAGGATGAGGTATATTTTTATGACCAGGTAAATAAACATCAAAATGTTACATACAGAGGAGTTTTACAGCCTGAAAATATACATGAGACACTGAATGACTATGATTTAATGGTATTCCCTACCAGATATTTCACAGAAGGTTTTCCCGGCACTGTTCTCGATGCATTCATATCGGGTTTGCCAATCGTCGCCACACACTGGAAACATGCTACAAATTTTATTATCCCGGATAAAACCGGATTCATTGTTCCTTTCGAAAACAGTGTACAGGAATTTATCGGCGCTGTAATTACATTATATCAGGATCATGATTTATTGATGAAGATGAAACATAATGCTTTTGAGCAGAGCCGAGATTATTCGTCAGAAAATGCCTGGGAAATATTGAAAGAATTTTTTGAAGAAAAATAGATGATCGGTCTTGTCTATCTTTTAAACGGAAAATTTACCAAATATTACCGACTATTTAAAATCTAAATAATTTATGTATAATTTTAAGAAAATTGAAAAAGGTGATATCCCGTGGGACAAAATTGAAAATTGTTATGATCATATCGTCTTTAAGTCAAGAGCATGGGTTGGATATTTAATTCAGTATAAAAAAATTACACCATTTATTCTTGGCATCTATAAAGGAGAAAGCCTACTGGGCTATTTTGTAGGATCGAAGTTTAAATTTATTTTCACAATCATTGCATCACCATTTGAAGGATGGACCACCCCTTTTCAGGGATTAAGCATGGTTGATCCGATAACTGTGAATCAAAGAATCGAAATTTATAAAGAACTGATTCAGTTTTTGTTCAAGAGTGGTGAATGCAGCTATTTTCAGGCTGCTGACTTTCACCTTGAAGTGGCCAATGTAGCTCATTCAACACTTAAGTATGAAATATATCCGTCATATATTCTGGATCTATCTCCTAAAATTGAGGAATTGTTCATAAACATGAATCACGGAGCCAGGAGACAAATAAAAGCCTCACAGGCAAGGGGAATAATTATCAGGAATACGGAAAATATCAATAGTTATATTGATGTTTATTATGACCAATTGATGGATGTTTTCAATAAGCAGTTTTTACAGCCCACTCATACCAAGGAAGATATTAAAAATCAGATTTTGGCGCTTGTAAATGTTGATAAGATTCTCCTGCTCGAGGCGGTTTCATCCGATAATATCCTGCTGGCATCTCTCTTTATTGCGTTTGACAATAAGATTGCTTTTGGTTTGGGAACGGCAAGTTATAAAAAGTATCAAAATTTATATCCCAATGAAATCTTATTTTTTGAGGCTATAGCACAGTTAAAGAACAGAGGAATTTCGATGTTTGAATTTGGAGGACGTCGAAGCTATAAAGAAAAATATGGACCGGTGCCCTATATCAAACCCCGGATAATTGCTTCAAAGTATCGTGGCGTTCTGGAATTTAAAGATTTCCTGAAGAGAGCCTATTATGGTTTTCGGAAGGTGGGGGCGCAGTTTAAAAAAGTATCGGCAAAATGAGTAAATTAATTTCACTGATGTATCACGATGTTTATGAGAAGTCGGTTACTGAAAGCGGCTTTCAGAACATCGGGGCACTTAAATATAAAATTTCCAGGCAATCGTTTGAAGAGCAAATTAAGGAGATTTCGGATATCTGCGAAGCTCAATCCATTGAAAAAAGAAATATATGCCTGACATTTGATGATGGCGGAAAGTCTTTTCTGAATGTAATTGCGCCTATACTAGAGATTTACGGATTCACGGGATACTTTTTTATAACTACAAAATTAATTAATACTTCCGGATTTCTCACGGCTGCAGAAATCGTGGAACTTGATAAGCGGGGCCATCACATCGGGACACACTCCCATTCACATCCACCGAATATTTCGGTATTGAGCTACCGGGAAATTGAATCCGAGTGGACTGAATCAAGCAATATCTTGAATGACATCCTGAAGAAGCCTGTTGAATTTGCATCAATACCGGGAGGATTCTTTTCTTCAGATTCAGAGAAAGCACTCTTTTCAGTTGGCGTAAATGTCATTTTCACCTCAAATCCGGTTTCATCCATAAAGATTGTAAATGGAAAAAGTATTATTGGACGCTATTCAATCATGCAAGGAATGACAAAGGAAGAGGTAAGAGATATTACAAAGTCATTTTCGCTGATTCGGTTTAAGCTTGCATTAAAATGGAATATTCTGAAAATTGCGAAACTGGCTTTTGGCAGAAACTATTTTAAGCTACGTAATTACCTGATAAAAAAATAACATCACATGAATTCCGGTACATTTATTTCTTTCATTTGTCCGGTCTGTAACGAAAGAGAATATATAACCGGTGTTTAGAATCCATATTAAAACAGGATTATTCGCATCACCTGACAGAGATTTTTTCAGAATTTCAATTAATTACTTGTTAACTTTCTACATTATGATCTTAAAAGGGCTTTTGCGCACTATTTCACTAATGATGTATTATGGCTTTTTCCGGTTTTTGCCTCCTACTAATAACAGGTATTTCGTGTTTATTCGAGGTATCAGGTCAACGGTGGCAAAGCAGTGCCTTGATAAGGCGGGGAAAAATGTCAATATTGAACAGGGAGCTAACTTTGGAAGTGGGCGTGGTATATGGCTGGGTGATTATTCAGGTTTAGGATTGGACTGTAGTGTTCGCGGTCCTCTCGAAATTGGGAATAATGTAATGATGGGACCTGACGTGATAATTCTGACAGACAACCACGGTTTTGCAAGGATCGATATTCCTATGACTGAACAACCAACATCCCCCGCTAAAAAGGTGATTATTGGCAATGATGTTTGGATTGGAACCCGTGTAATTATTCTTCCAGGCGTCACTATCGGAAATGGAGTAATAATCGGGGCTGGTGCAATAGTAACAAAAGATATTGCGGATTATGCTATTGCAGCAGGAAATCCTGCCAGAATTATTCGTTACCGAAATGTAAGAAGCAATGAAACTTACGTGAATGTTAATAAGTAGTAAGTTTAATTAACTCATTAATCGTCCTCCTTATGATGGGTAACTCTTTTAAAATTATTGATCAGAAAGATATTGATTGGGTAAAAGTAGAATCATGCTATGATCATACCGTTTTCAAAACCCAAAAGTGGATGAATTTTTTGATTGTTACTCAAAACGTGGAACCTTTTGTTGTGGAGATAAAACATAATGATAAATTAATCGGGTTTTTTGTAGGCGAAAAATTCAAAAAAATATTTACCATTATTTCCAGTCCCTTTGAAGGCTGGTCAACATCGTTCCAGGGATTAAATATGTTGGTCCCCATATCAATAAAAATGCGAGTCGGGATTTATGAAGAATTAATAAAGCATCTCTTTGACCAAAAGATATGTTCGTTTTTTCAAGCATCAGATTGGCAGTTAGATATAGCACATGTGGCTCATTCCGCAATAAAATTCGAAATTTTAAAAGGTTATTATTTAGATTTAAGTAAGAGCGAGAAGGAAATATTTAATAACATGAGTAGTAGTGCAAAAGATCCTATCCGAAAAGCAATAAAAAACAACATTACTGTCAGAATTCCAATGGAAATATCTTCTTTTTTGGATGTCTATTATGCTCAGTTATTGGACGTTTTTGCACAGCAAGGTTTAAAACCAACTCATAATTTAAAGGATATATCGGTTATGGTTAATACTATGGTGCAGTCTAATAAGATTTTGATGATGGAATCGGTATCTTCAGAAGGTATTGGAATAGCATCAGGATTTTTTTTGTATGATAATAATTTTGCATTCTATGCCGGAGGTGCAAGTTTTAAGCGTTTTCAAAAACTTTGCCCTAATGAAATATTGATTTTTGAAGCGCTTAAAGGATTAAAGGAATTGGGTGTCCGGATTGTTGAATTTGGAGGTGGTAGAAAGTATAAGGAAAAATACGGTACAACTCCCTATGTGAAGCCAAGGATTGTGGCTTCACGATATCCATCCCTTTATGTTCTTAAATCAATTTCAAAGAGGTTTTATTATGAGTTAAGGAATATAATATCTGTTGTTAAACGGTTTTTTGGAAAATAATATAGTAGGAATGATTTCTTTGATGTATTATGATATTTTTGAGTATTCTGTCAAAGAAAGCAGACCTTTATCCTGAATTTACATTCATAAAACATGATTCAAAAGCATTTTATTTCTGTTATTTGTCCGGTTTTTAATGAAGCCGGATATATCGATTCACTGGTCGGGTCCATATTGCAACAAGATTATGATCGTGAAAAAATGGAGGTATTCCTCATCGATGGTATGAGTACTGACGACACCCGTTCTAAATTAGAGCGGTACAGTGGGCAATATCCATTTTTGAAAGTTTTGGATAACCCGCAAAAGATAGTTCCCTGTGCGATGAATATTGGCATTCGTGAATCTAATGGAGACTATATTATACGATTGGATGCACATAGCCAGTATCCGCACAACTATTTTTCAAAACTCATTGAATATGCTGAAAAATTAAACAGCGATAATGTTGGCGGCGTGTGCATTACAGCGGTAAAAAACAGGAACCGGAAAACCCTGGCAATAATGGAAGTACTGAGCAACAAATTTGGGGTAGGGGATTCATTATTCAGAATCGGGGCCGAAGGTATTCGAAAGGTTGATACAGTGGTATTTGGCTGTTTTAAGCGTAACGTTTTTGATCGTTTTGGCTACTACGATGAAAGGCTTGTCAGAAATCAGGATATCGAACTCAATAAAAGAATCAAAAGGGGAGGTGGAACGCTGTACCAGGTCTCTGAGATCCGGTGTACCTATTTTGCCCGGGAAACCTTTAGCGGTTTGATCAAAAATAACTATCAAAACGGTTTGTGGAATATATTAACGATTTATCTCACTAAAACAACCGACTCATTATCCTTGCGGCATTTTATTCCACTGTTATTCATCCTCTCGCTTCTGGTTCCCCCAGTGCTTGCAATAATTTATTTTCCGCTGATCCTGATTAGCGTCATCAGCTTATTGCTTTACAGTATTTTAAATCTTTCAAATAGTCTGTCGCTTTCATGGAAGAGGAATATAAATGCTTTTTGCCTGATGCTTTCGTTTTTCTTCCTCCATTTTTCATATGGCCTGGGTTCATTGATTGGCATCCTTAAGCTTCCTTTTGTAAAATAGGGTAATATGAATTATACTTTATACAAAAAGGGCTTAATTTTTGACGATGCCCCGCATCTGGAAATGCAATTGAGCAAAAGCGAAATGAAAGATATGCTGACCAGAAGTAATGCCTATTTAATCAGGAACGTTTATGATTTTGATTGTCAGAACGAAACTTCATTTTGGTATGTTATTAAAGATACTTTTGACGGATTTGCGGAATTATCTTCTAAAACAAGAAATCAAATCAGAAGGGCACAAAAGACTTTGGACATCGGTCTTGTGGACAAACAGCTGATTATTGATCAGGGCTATGAAGTGTATGTGAGTTCATTTCAAAAATACAAGTACAAATCAAACTCCTTACCCTCCCGCGACGTATTCATTAAAGCCTTACAATTCTGTTTGCCGGGAGAGCAGTTTTGGGGTTGTACTGACAAGTCCAATGGGAAATTGATCGCATACGCACATAATTCTATCCAGGACAATGTGTGTCATTACTGCCTGATGAAAGCTATTCCGCAGTACCTGTCTGCATATTATCCCTATTACGGACTCATCTATTCAATGAACGAATATTACTTGAATGTTTTAGGGTTAAACTATGTTTCGGACGGAGCCAGATCATTAACAAATCACAGTAATATTCAACCTTTTCTTATTGAAAAATTTAAATTTCGTAAGGCATATTGTATGCTGTCAATCCAATATACATGGTGGCTGTCTTTTATGATCAAAGGGTTGTTCCCTTTACGGTCAGTTATAAAAAACAACATGGTTAAAGCTCTCTTACTTCAGGAAGAGATGGCAAGAAATTCCCGGTAATTGCTGATTCTACTGCGCAGTAATTGTGAAGTATTTAATGGCAACGATTACTCAACACAAGTACTTTTTAAAATAATATGGTTTGTAAATTCATTTTTGATAAAATGATCTCAGCAGCAGGGATCATTGTTTTATTGCCTGTATTTATCGTAATAGCCTTGTTAATCAAAGTAAAAATGCCGGATGGTCCGGTTCTTTTCCGACAAAAACGCATTGGTCTGAACGGTGGTGCGTTTACAATGTATAAATTCCGGTCAATGACAGTAAACAACCATGGTAGTTTTGTTACGGTTGCCGGTGATTCGAGGGTTACACCGTTTGGGGCGTTTCTGAGGAAGTATAAACTCGACGAGTTGCCTGAATTATGGAATGTGTTCATTGGTGATATGAGCTTTGTGGGTCCGCGCCCTGATGTTCCGGGTTATGCCGATAAGCTAACCGGCGAAAACAGAAAAATTCTGCAGCTCAAACCTGGTATAACAGGTCCTTCCACGCTAAAATATGCTAATGAGGAGAAGCTCTTAGCTTCAGTCAGTGATCCGGTAAGATACAATGAAGAAGTAATATTTCCGGATAAAGTAAAGATAAATCTTGAGTACCTGGAACATTATTCCTTCCTGCTTGATTTGAAAATTTTATTAAAAACGATCTTCAGAAAAAATTATTAAATGAACAATAAAATTTGGCTTTCCTCTCCTCATATGAGTGGTGATGAACAAAAGTATATTCAGGAGGCTTTTGAATCAAATTATGTGGCGCCATTGGGAAATAATGTCAATGAGTTTGAAAATGCATTGGCTGGTTTTACAGGGGCAGGATATGTTGCAGCCTTAATTTCGGGTACCTCTGCGTTGCATTTGGCATTAATTGTGCTGGGGATCAAACCAGGTGATGAAGTGATTGCATCGTCATTTACTTTTTCAGCAACAGTAAATCCTATTGTTTACCAGGGGGCTCTTCCGATTTTAGTGGATAGTGAACCTGAAACATGGAATATTTGTCCCAAAGCGCTTGAAATTGCTATAAAAGACCGAATTTCGAAAGGGAAGAAACCCAGGGCCATTATCATTGTGCACTTATATGGCATGCCCGCGAAAATGAATGAAATTATGAAAATTGCAGAATATTATGAAATTCCTGTAATTGAAGATGCTGCAGAGGCACTTGGAAGTAAATTTGATGGAAAATCACTGGGTACATTTGGCATCATGGGGATATTGTCATTCAACGGGAATAAAATTATTACAACTTCAGGCGGTGGAGCTTTGCTCTCCGATCATCCGGAAATGATTGCGTATTCCAGGTATCTGGCCACCCAGGCACGCGATACGGCACCACATTACCAGCATTCTGTTATTGGTTATAATTATCGAATGAGTAACATATTGGCCGGAATAGGCAGGGGACAGATGGAAGTTCTTTTACAGCACATATATCAACACAGGGCCAATAATAAATTCTATCGTGAACATATTGACGAAATAAGGGGGGTTTCGTTCCAGCGGGAGCCGGATAATAAGTACTTTTCAAACTATTGGTTAACTGCCATTACAGTTGATCCGTCTGTTAATCATGGCATTACTTGTGAAGATATTCGCGAGGCTTTTAATAAGGAGAATATTGAGAGTCGGCCGTTGTGGAAACCAATGCATCTTCAACCTGTTTTTTCACATTGTCCTTATTACGGGGAAGGGACTTCCGAAAAATTGTTTAGGGACGGAATTTGTTTGCCAAGTGGTTCAAACCTCAGCGAAAATGATCTTGAAAGAATTATTTCTGTTTGGGACAATGTCATGAGAAAATAAACACCTGTAATCTCTCTGTTAAAGGAGGTAACCAAAAATTAAAAATTCTCTTCCTTGATTTTTTTAATCTGGTATTCTTTTGCCTTGAAATTGTAACTTTTTTGGCCTGATTTGAGTATAATAAAAGAGCAATTATTATCAATAGTTGGCAGCCAAAATTACAAATGATTAATATTAAAAATTCACATTACAATCGAATTTTCTTCTAATTTTTTGACATGAAAAACCAATTACGTGAGTTTGTCAGCAGAATAACTTTCAGCGATCCCCGAAAGATTAAGGACAATACCCTTCTTTTTGATGAAGGGATCTTTGATTCAATGGGTCTTCTTAATCTTATTGCATTTCTGGAGGAAAATTTCAGTATTACGATCAATGATTCTGAATTGGATGCAACAAATTTTGGATCGATCGATGCTATAGTCGCTTTTCTCGAAAGGAAGTTAAAAACAGCAGAATTATGTGCGGGATTGCCGGATTTATAAATCCCGAAAAATCATTGACTGAATCCGAAGCTGAGTTAATTCTGAACAGGATGATGACTCGTATACATCATCGGGGACCGGATGACTGCGGGTTATACCTGGAACGAGGTATAGGTATGGGTAATGTCCGACTGAGCATTATTGATCTTTCGGGTGGCGACCAACCTTTATCGAATGAGGATGGATCATTATGGATTGTTTATAATGGTGAAGTTTTCAATTATATTGAGTTAAGGGATCAGCTTACAAGGAAAGGTCACCGGTTTAAAACACATACTGATACAGAAGTTGTCCTTCATATGTTTGAAGAATATGGTGCCGAAGCTCTTCAATATCTGAATGGTCAGTTTGCTTTTGCTATCTGGGATAACAGGAAAAAAGAGTGCTTCTTTGCACGCGACCGTGTTGGTATCAGGCCTCTGTTTTACTCAGAGGTTAATGGTTCTCTGATTTTTGCTTCTGAGATTAAATCACTTTTTGAGTTTCCCGGGATAAAAAGAAATTTTTCACCCGAGGCTTTAAAGGAGATTTTTACTTTCTGGACCACTCTTTCTCCCCGTACCTTGTTTGAAGGAGTTTATGAATTACCTCCTGGTCATTACGCCAGTTACAAGGAAGGCCGGCTGGAGATTAAAAAATTCTGGTCTTTGCAATATGCCACAGCCACGACCAGGTTTAATGGAACTCGCTCTGATGCTTTGGAGCATTTTGGATTTCTGTTATCCGATTCTGTAGCATTACGTTTACGCTCCGATGTTCCTGTGGCAGCGTACCTGAGTGGCGGATTAGATTCAAGTGCCACAACAGCCCTGATCAAAAAAGTTGCGCCGGGGCATTTGAATACCTTTTCGATTGGATTTGAGGATGATGTATTTGATGAAACCAAATATCAACACGAAGTATCCAATCATTTTCAAACTAACCATCACAGAATTGTCTGCACCGCAAATGATATTGCTGCATGGTTTCCCAGGGTGGTATGGCATTCGGAAATACCCTTGTTAAGAACTTCGCCTGCCCCCATGATGGGATTATCAAAGTTGGTACACGATAACGGAATTAAAGTGGTCATTACCGGTGAAGGGGCCGACGAATCCCTGGCGGGTTACAATATTTTCAAGGAAACACTAATACGACAATTTTGGGCCCGGCAACCACAGTCTAAACTCCGTCCTCTATTGCTGAAAAAGCTGTATCCGTACTTGCCTAATATCAGTCAGGCAAGTCCGGGGATGTTAAGGATGTTTTTCGGATATCAGCTTGAAGCGACAGATTCTCCTGTATACTCGCATTTATTGCGATGGCAGAACACAAGTAATATTCAAAAACACTTTTCAGGTAATTTAACTGATCATTTGAAAGATTACGATCCGATCCATCAATTTACAGAACGTATAAGCCCGGAGGTCGAAGGGATTTCATCATTGGCAAAAGCCCAGTTAATAGAAACCAATATTTTTATGTCGGGCTACCTGCTTTCGTCTCAGGGTGATCGTATGGCAATGGCTAATTCAGTCGAGGGGCGTTATCCCTTTCTGGATCACCGCCTGCTTGAGTTTGCAGCCTCGATGCCTGACGATTTTAAGTTGAAAGGGATGAACGAGAAATTCCTTTTAAAGGAGATGATGAAGGGGCAATTACCATTATCGGTGCTTAGCCGGCCTAAACAGGCTTACCGTGCACCGATCCGGGATGCTTTCTTTGGTTCCAAAGTTCCTGATTATGTCGGTGATCTGCTTTCTGAAGGACCATTGAAAGAGTACGGAGTTTTCAATCCAAAATCGATTGCAAGTCTGATTTATAAGATTAAAACAGCGGCACTGCAGTCGGAAGTTGACAATATGGCATTGGTCGGTATATTGTCTACTCAATTATTATTCAATCAGTTTATTAGTGATTTTAGGCCTTTGAATAATCATGATATTTTAAAAGGACAAGTCAGGAACAAGGTATTGTCTATTCAACGGTGAAGAACAACCAGGTAAAAAGCAGAAAATGTGTGAAGCGGCAATAAAACAAAATCAGGCGTGATTCAAGATCGCTCTAATGCTTTTAAATTCAATAATTAAGGCAGTATTAAATCAATATATGTATGCAAAATAAGCAACAATTTTCGAGGGATGTTATCAGGATCAGGGATATTGAATCGTTTGTGGATAGTATTTGCACAAAACTCAAGGATGATGTTTACCATGTTCTTAAACGTGCAGGTGCCGTTGTGGGAATCAGCGGAGGAATTGATTCCTCGGTCACATTAGCCCTGGCGGTAAGGGCATTTGGTGCTGAAAATATTTTAGGAGTTATGATGCCGGAGAAGGATTCAAATCCCGAGAGCCTCATACTTGCACAACAGCTTGCTGATAAGTTTGGAGTGAAAACAGTAATTGATGATATTAGTTCGGCTCTCGAGGGATTTCAATGCTATTCAAGGCGCGATGAAGCGGTAAAACGGGTCATTCCCGATTTTAATCCTGAAACTGATAAAATGAAAATAGGTATACCCACCGAAAACATTGAAAAAAATTTACCCCCCGTTTTTTATGTTACGGTGATCTATGCTGACGGATCACAGCAATGCAAAAGACTACCAATACATGAATATCTTCAAATTGTGGCTGCCTCCAATATGAAACAACGCAGCCGTATGTCCATTCTCTATTATCACGCCGAAGTTCTCCATTTTGCCGTTTTGGGCACCCCGAACAAGCATGAAGTCGAACAGGGTTTCTTTGTTAAGTATGGTGATGGGGGTGCTGATGTAATGCCTATTGGTGGATTATACAAAATGCAGGTGTATCAGCTTGCGGGTTACCTGGGCATTCCTGAAGAGATAATCCGAAGAACACCAACCACCGATACCTATACGGCAGAGCAGACCCAACGGGAGTTTTTCTATCAACTGCCTTTTGAAGAAATGGATCTTTTGTGGTATGGATGGGAAAACAATTTCCCTGCGCTTGAAATGGCTGAAATTTTAGGTTACTCCGAAGAGATGGTCCTCATGAATTTTAAAAGTTTTGAACGGAAACAGAAGACGACCGAATATCTGAGGATGTCACCTATCCGGGATTATAATTTCTCCTTTTAAAATAAGTTTTACTGTATATTCCAACATATAGAGATCCTGCCTTAATCGAATTATAAACTTTAAGAACATGAATATCTTTGATTTCTTGTTTGAAAATACCGGTAAAACAGAGAAGAATTTGATTCTGGGAGCGAAGGAAACCAAATCATACGATTCCATTATTAAAGAATCCGGAAAACTGGCCTGCTACATTAGAAATAAACTTGGACAGGATAATAATATTTTGCTGGTGGCGCCAAATAGTTCCTTTTCGATAGTTGCCTATCTGGGAATTTTGAAATCCGGTAATATCTGTATCCCTCTAAACCCCGGAATTGAAAAAGAAAATCTTGAATTGATCCGTGTCAGGACAAATTCGCAGACCGGTTTTTTTTCAGAGGTTCTATTCAACCGGCTTAATCCTTCGTGTGAATGCTTTACGGAAAGAGATCTTTACGAAATAGCAAATGGTAAAGGTGAAATTTGGGAATGGGAGCCGGAATTTGATGGAGAGCGTATTGCCGAAATTATTTTCACCTCTGGTTCAACTGCCATACCGAAAGGGGTTATGTTGTCGCATAACAACATTATTAATAACACCAATTCGATTATACAATATCTGGGATTAACCGATTCTGATATAATGATGGTTGTCTTACCATTCTCCTATTGTTACGGACTCTCATTGCTGCATACCCAAATTCGTGCAGGTGGTTCACTGGTTTTGAATAACAATTTTATTTTTCTTGGATCGACTGTTAATGATTTAAACGAATACGGATGTACCGGTTTTGCCGGTGTTCCAAGCCATTTTCAGATCATGCTTCGGAAGTCTGACTTGTTTAAAAGTACGAAATTTCCAACCCTGCGATATGTAACCCAGGCGGGGGGAAAACTTCACAACACTTTTATAGATTCTTTTATCCAGACATTTCCCGAGGTTCAGTTTTTTGTCATGTACGGTCAGACTGAGGCGACAGCCAGACTTTCATATCTTCCGCCTGTTATGCTCCGTGAAAAGATGGGTTCTCTTGGAAAAGGCATTCCAGGAGTTGAGTTAAAGGTGGTTGACGAACTGGGTGATTTCGTCTCTCCAGGTGTGACTGGTGAAATTCTGGCCCGGGGCAAAAATGTTATGAAAGGTTATTTTAAAGACCCGGAATCGACTGCCGATGTAATCAGGAATGGCTGGCTTTATACCGGTGATTTGGCAACAGTTGATGCCGATGGATACATCTATCTTACAGCCCGCAAAAAAGAGATCATCAAAGTTGCGGGTAACAGGGTTAATCCCAAAGAGATCGAAGAAGTAATTGTGATGATGGATGGGGTGATCGATTGTACTGTTGAAGCAGTTGATCATGAATTACTTGGCGAAGCTATTAAAGCTACCGTTGTTGTTAATGAACCTGGGAAAAAATTAACTAAAGAAGATATACAACAATATTGTGGCGCTAAACTTTCAGGTTTTAAAGTACCGACATATATTGAATTTAAAGAATCAATGGAAGTAAATATTTCAGGTAAAAAAATCAAATAAACATGATGAAGTTTAATAATTTAAATGTTACCATTAGTCCATTAGCCAAAATCGGAACAAATGTGAGAATTGGTGATAATACTGCAATTTATGATAATGTCGTAATCGGTGACAATACAATTATTTGTAATGATTGTATAATCGGAGAACCACTAAACCCATTTTATTACGATGAGGATTATCAAAATCCGGTTACATATATTGGTGAAGATTCATTGATCCGAAGCCATGCCATTATTTACGCCGGGTGTGTGATCGAAAAAGGATTCAAAACGGGGCATCGGGTAACGATTCGTGAAAACACGAAAATAGGAGAGTCGTGTCTTGTGGGTACCATGTGTGATTTACAAGGCGAACTAACCATTGGCTCTTTTTGCCGGTTATACAGCAATGTACATATTGCCCAGAATTCACAACTTGGCAGTTTTGTTTTTATGTATCCTTTCTCCGTTTTGGCGAATGACCCATATCCACCATCGAATATTTTAAAGGGCAGTTTTATTGGTAGTTATACCCAAGTGGGCGTGCATTCATCAGTTTTATCCAATGTAAAAATCGGAGAGAATTGCGTAATAGGAGCCAATTCGGTTGTAAATAAAAAACTGGAGGATTTTTCCCTGGCCACAGGTAATCCTGCAAAAGTATTAATGGATGTCAGAAAGTTTGCTATTCTGGGTGAAGGAAGGCCGTACCCGTGGATGACCAGATTTGACCGCGGCATGCCCTGGGAGGGCATTGGTTATGAATTATGGATGAGCAATGGAAATACAGTGAAATAAATGTTCATTATTATACGCACTATCCTTGCGATTTATATGAGTGAGCGAAACTTTAGTGAATGAGAAATAGTATACATGATATTAGTTACGGTTTAAATTAAATCCTTATGAAACCAATCTGTTCTTTTAGTACACACTCACGTGAGAATAATAACATGCGAGTTTGCAACCCTATGAGGGAGCAAAAAAAAATGAATTATTTCCGGATAAAAAAATTCTTGCTGTCAACAGTAATAGTACTGTTAGCGTTGAATTTTATTTCCTGCAGATCAACCAGGAACATGAAATATATGCAGGATTTTTATGACAATGATATTAAACAGGGTTTGCCTGCAAAAGCTCCGGACTATCTGATTAAAACCAACGACAACCTCTATGTGAGTATCCAATCAATGAATACGGAGGTAAATCAGCTTTTCAGTCCCACAAAATCAAGCAATTATAGTGGTGGGACCCAATCCGATTTTGGTGATGTATCGAGCCAGTACCTGAACGGATATCAGGTTAACAAAAAAGGGAATATCTTTTTACCAGTAATCGGAGAAGTACGGGTTGTCGATCTTACGGAGCAGGCGGCTAATGATACGTTGCAAAAAAAGGTAGATGAATATTTTAAGGAGGCTGCCGTTAAGGTAAAGATTTTAACCTATAAAATTACAGTTTTGGGCGAGGTGAGAAATCCTGGTGTGTATTATAATTACAATAAAAGTATTACGGTCCTGGAAGCTTTGGGCCTGGCCAATGGGACTACCGAATTCGCAAGCATCAGAAAGGTGCTGGTTTTAAGGAATACGGCAATTGGATACAAGAGTTATCGCCTGGATCTGACACAGAAAAAGATGATGGCATCAGAGGCTTTCTACCTGCTCCCGAACGATGTATTATACATTGAGCCTGATAAATATAAAAATCAGGGGTTGAATACCACCGTATTTTCATTGACCCTCGCGGCTATATCGACCACCATTTTGATTCTTAGTTATTTAAATAATTGACCAAATTAATTATCACTGCTATGAGACAAGTAACAGATAACTCCGCCTATTATCCGGAGCAGAGTAATACATACGATCTTAACAGATTCTTTTATCGGATGTTCCGAAAATGGCACTGGTTTGCGATCTCCATTTTATTTGGAATATTGGCGGCATGGGTATATAATAAGTATATGCCCGAAAAATATAGTATTAGTTCTTCAATGATTGTCAACGAATATGAAAGTGGGATTAAACGATTGAGTTTATCACAGAATTTCAACAATGAGCGCGATGTAGATGTTCTCAGTCAGGATCATGCAGGCAGGTTAAAATCCCATATACTAAGTTTTAATTCACTTCAGAGTCTTGCATGGGATGTTTTCTGGTACCGGGAGACTCCTGTTTATGGAATGGATCTATATGGTAATGAGCCATATAGAGTGACCATTCTGGATAACAAAACTAACCTTACGGATGTTAGGGTTTATATTTCACGCATCTCTGATTCTGAATTTCAGGCAAAGGTATCACAACGTCTTGACACATTGAAGACACCGGTAAAATTTACTCAGAAGGGTAAATTTGGAGAACCATTTGAAAATAAATACTTTGGTTTTATTTTGGAAAAAGCAGGGGGGAAGTTTGTTGCCGGTGAGAATTATTATTTCGTAATTAACAACCTCAGTAAACTTGCATTGATCTATCAGAAAAAGCTGAAGGTAATTTCAAGTGAGAAAAAGCCCGATATGATAGAGTTGATCCTGTCTGAGAACACAGCCAGCCGTGGGGTGGATTATTTAAACAGACTTGAACAAACCTATATCGAATACGGGCTCGATGAGAAAAATAGGGTAGCCGAAAACACGATGAAATTTATCGACAGCCAATTGAAAAGTGTTACCGATTCCCTCTCTAATTCAGAGAATCAATTCACCAATTTCCGTACCCGGACTCAAACTGTGGATCTAAACCAGGCCAAGGGAATCGTTATGCAAAAACAGGAAACACTCGAGTCCGAAACGGCAATTTTCGAAAGTCGTCTGGCTTATTTGCATAGTCTGCGTAATGATATTAATGACTCAAGGCAAATGAAACATATCGTGGTGCCAGCGGTATTCGGAATTACAGATCAAAATTTAAACACATTGGTTAACAAATTGAGTGATTTGTACAGCAGACGTGAAGTACTCTCTTTTTCGGTTCAGGAAAAAGCACCATCACTTATTCTATTGGACAAAGAGATACAGCTTACAAACAATATGCTTGCACAAAATATCAATTCCCTTATTGCTGCAACAGAAACAGATTTGAAAAATCTTAGCAGGCGTTCCGGTGGATTTAATTATCAGTTATCCCTTCTTCCCAAAACCGAACAACAATTAAGTTCTCTAAAAAGAAGTTTTGATTTGAATAATGATTTATACACTTATCTGCTCAAGATGCGGGCAGAAAGTGCAATCACTTATGCTTCAAATCAGCCTGATGTAAAAGTATTGGATCCTGCACGTATTGAAACCACCAAACAAACAAGTCCAATTGCAATAATCAGTTATATACTTGGAATACTCCTTGGATTTTTAATACCATTCAGTATTGTTTTATTTAAGGAATACACTAACAATTCAGTACAGTCAAAACGGGAGGTTGAAGAGATGACCAAGTTACCCGTCCTGGGGATGGTTATCCACAATAACAGTAAGAAAAGCCTGGTAGTACACGAAAATCCAAGGTCAAATATCACCGAATCATTCCGGTTGCTAAGAACAAACCTGAAATTTATGCTTGACGGCGACGATAAGAAAGTCATTGCTGTACAGTCAACTATTGCTCGCGAAGGGAAGTCTTTCATATCCATTAATCTGGCCTCCATATTGGCTATGAATAACTATAAAGTTTTACTGGTAGGGGTTGATATGCACCTGTCAAGTCTTGATAAAGTTTTAAAATCCCGAAATAAAAATAAGGGATTGAGTACTTACCTGAGTAATCAGGATGGTTTCGACGACATTCTTGAGCCTACACCGATCAATAACCTTCATTACATCTCATCCGGTCCCGTTCCGCCTAATCCGGCAGAGTTACTTGAAAATGGAAACTTTGAACGTTTGATGAAGGAAGCTAAATCCAGGTTTGATTATATCATTCTTGACAGTCCGCCTGTTTCGCTTGTAACTGATGGAATTATTACAGGTCGGCATGCAGATATTAATCTTTTTGTGATCCGTTTCCGTTTCAGCAGCAAGGAACAGATCAAATTGATAAATGAACACGAGGTGAACAAGACACTGCCAAACCTTATCCTTGTATTAAATGATGCCATTAAAGAAAATTTCGGCCGGGGAAATTATTATGCTAAAGAAAACAAAGGGTATTTCGTTGAATAATTTACCCAATTGATTTTGTTCTGCTTTTTCTTTCCGGTACAGGAATTTTAAAAGAAGGCATCTTGCTTAAAAAGATGCCTTCTTTTAACACCTGTTGCATGGATCAACAGAATTAATTCTTAAGTACTACTTTATTATATATTCCTAAATTTGACCGGATTCTTACGATATAAACGCCGGGGGTGAGATTTTGCATATCCATTACACTTTGATTCTCATTTTGCATTGTGTACATGACACAATTCCCGATTGAATTCAATACCTCAATGTTTCTAATATATTCACCTTCACCGGGGATAAATTCAATATGAAGTTCATGAGTAAATGGGACGGGATAACATTTAAAGTTTGCCGGGTTTATCGTTGTTTCAATTTTCGGGATCGACTCAGCTCTATAATCGAGTTTCCCTGATTTTAATGTGTTAACCGAATAATTTATTGTCAGCAAGGCTGCTTTTGCTGAACCCCCTTCGTAGGATTCTGCAGTTCGGGTGCCACTTCCGGTAATAATGAAAACCATGCTATTCCCTGAATTCCAAACGGCTGAACTGATAATATCCTGTACGATACTTTCCAGGTTAGGTGTTAATTGATTTGCACCTATTGTTTGCCAGGCTAATGGATTCCAGACAACTGAAGCAGTTGTTTTTGTGCGGTTTGAAACATTTTTGCTTGCTGTTGTAAATTGTTGTGCATTACCTGACTTTTCACCTTTAATAACCAGGTTACAGGTTCCGTTGTCTGTTTCATCAACTGTAAACCGGATAAAAGCACTGGTTACAATAGCTCCCTGTGGTACTGTTACTCCGTTGAATCTTAATCCAACAATCTGGTTACCGGTGAAGTAGTTGTCATAAACCAGTTCAATATCGTCATTATTTAATGAAATTACACCTGTAGCACGTTCTTCAACGTCATCCGAGCCTGTTTGAATACTTTTGGTGAAAGTGATTTCTTCCGATTCGGCAATCACACTAAAGTCCACAGCTTGCGAAAGTGTGTATGCTCCGGCGTTATCGGTCGCTTTAGCTGAAATCGTATAATTTCCGACACCAACATTTGTCGCCGTATAGGAGTAAGGACTTGTATTATCAGTACCGAGCAATGTACTCCCATAGTAAAAATCAACCTTCGAAACAGTACCGTCGTTATCGGTTGCCGATGCAACAAGCGTAACGGTAGCCGGGGATGTGAATGACGCTCCCTGGAGCGGAGTTGTAATGGAAACAACCGGCGGTTGGTTCGATCCGCCCACAGTAATTACAACAGGGTTACTTGTCTTTGAAGCTCCGGAATTATCAACAGCTTTGGCTGTAAGGGTGTAACTTCCATTCGCCACATTTGTCCAGGTAAAAGAATATGGACTGGTATTGTCTGATCCCAGTAATGCGCCTCCATGATAAAAGTCAACTTTGGCAATTCCGTCGGCATCGGATGCTGAGGCAGTAATTGTCACAGATGCCGGTGCTGTGAATGTCGCACCGGATACAGGACTTGTTATATTTACAACCGGCTCACTTGATACTATTACACTGATTGTAACCGGAGCACTCGTAGTGGAGCTTCCTTTATTATCCGTAGCCCTGGCCGTAAGTGTATAATTTGATGCAGGCACTCCGGAAACGGTGTATGAATAAAGGCTGGTATTATCAGACGTGATTAAGTTCGACCCATAATAAAATTCAACCTTCGTGATGGTTCCATCCGCATCGGTTGCAGAGGCTGAAAGAATAATAGTTGCAGGGGCTGTAAAGGTTGCTCCTGATTCAGGGCTGGTAAGAGTTACTACGGGAGGCTGATTGATTGCAGTAACAATAATTGTGACCGGGGTGCTTACAGTTGTGGCACCTGAATTATCGGTTGCTTTTGCCGTAAGTGTATAATTTCCAGCAGCTACATTTGTCCAGTTAAAGGAAAAGGGGCTTGTATTGTCTGATCCAAGAAAGGTAGAACCCTGATAAAAGTCAACGGTGGAGACTGTTCCATCATTATCGGAAGCGGAGACTGATATTGGAATAGTAGCTGGCGGTAAGAAAACCTGATTGGCAGTAGGGCTCAGGATTGAAATAATTGGAAATTGGTTGGCATTTGAAATCCAGATCGGTGAAGATATTGCTTCATTCCCGTCGGTTTGCTTTACTTTAACATAGTAATACTGGTTGTTTGCAAAAGTTATTGTTGATGTGATATCAGGATTTTGCGAATTGGGCGTCCATGTATTAACAACTGTGCCATTATTAATTAACTGGATATGGGTAAACAGTTCACTGTCTGCATCTGATGCCCTGATGCGTACTCCGTAAGTTCCCGGCAGAACGGTAGAACCCATTTCATTGCCATTGATCTGAAATGACAAAGCAAGATTTTTGTCCAGCGTACTGTAAAACCGTTTTGCCTTCAATGCACTATATAATTCTTCGCGTGTATTGGCATTGGCAAGTATAGCCATCCTGAAATCATTTAGGCTGCCCCAGGTGCCCGAATGGTTATCTTCACTTCCTAAGGCACCAATCCTCCAGTTGCGAATAAGGGCTTCGTCAAAATACCCTTTGTTGCCATCATTGGGGAAATACCCATCATTATAATAATAGGCGCTAAAATCCTTGACATCGTTCCATAATTCAATTCCGATAAATTTGTTACTGGGAGGGGTTGCAAAATGCATGAACTCCTTATCCTCTTTATTTGCATACCCGGGATGATTGAAAAATGCAATACATTCTCTGTTATCCAGCCAATTACACAAGTCTGTAAAGAGATATACCGGAGGTTCTGCTTTACAGTAATCCGCTGAATTAACAACAGTGACATGTCCATAGGCATATGTAGTCCATTCAAATCCACGGAATGATGTAAATACGCCCGGTTCATTATAGGCATCAGCGGCAGTTTTCATGGCGGTCCATTCAATCTCATCAATAAGGTATGAATGATCAGCCAGTCCAAAAAAATCGAGATGCGATGAGTTTTTGGCAAAGTTATAGGCCTGGTTAGCAGTGCCTGTACCATCGGAAATTTCGCAGTGGCTGTGAAGACTACCGTAATAAACATTATACCCGCCTATTTGGGTTGGCAGAGCAGCAAGATGGGATGATAATAACAGTAATACTAAAACTGTTTGAAACCAATAAAGGGATTTCATTCTTTTAAGAATAAATAGCGGGTTCTATTTATGATCACGTGCAAAATGGCGTACCTGTCCGGCCAACAATACGATGATTCAAGGTAAGTTAGAACCTGATATTTGCGGTAGCAGGTCGCCGATTAATTGACCGGATGATCGGGAATTACTTCTAACACATTCTTGAGTCACTGAAGAGGTTAACGTTTTTTCTTATATTACGTAAAGAAAAAGGGGAAATTAAAGCAACCCGCCAGGATAATTTAGAGGATCCGAAAGCAGAGAATTCATCTGAATAAGGGCGAATACATTTAATATACCGTTTTTCATATTGTGAATATACTCAAATTTATCCAATTATATAAACTTTCCGGACAATTATTTTACTGTTATTTCGGCTTTTTTCTTAATTACTGGTGTTTTCCACCTTGATTGGTATTTTTCACAGGGCAAAATCCCAGCTTATTGTCAGCTATAATCAGGTAAAATGAAAATTTATGAAACTTTTTTTTTATATTCCGTAGACATAAATACAGTCATATAACAAACTGCTGGGAATAAAAAAATTGATCAATGAATAATTCGTTTATAACTACATGCAGCATTTCAAAATCAGCCGAGGAAGTTGTAAAGCGTTGCATCACAAAAAATTTCAATTCATTCGAATACGATCAATTACTACCGGAAAATTCAGGCAGCCTTTTGATTAAGAATATATTGCTGAGAAGTGTGAGAAGATAAAATAAATCCTACTAAATTACCTCGTTATGAAAAACGTTTTAAAAAACCTGCTAAAAAAATATTTTCTGCCAAGATGGATCATTTTATTGATAGATCTGGGGGTAATCACTGCAGCCTTTGTTTTGGCCACTTTTCTGAATATTAATTTTCGGCTTGAAAATCTGGTCAGGGAAGATTTTTATAGTCATATTGTTGCGACTGCAATATTATTTCTGCTTGTTTATAAGTTTGTTAAGCCGCATTACAATATAATAAGGCACACAACATTAAGAGACTTTTCATCGTTAGTATTGGCTCATATTCTGGGGTCATTGAGTTTATGGGGGCTTTCTTCCATTGAAAGATTTAATCCGGATTATTTTCCTTCGGTTATTCCCTATACCGTAATTATCATTCATTTTTTTATTTCAGTATTTATTCTTCTCGCCTCAAGACTTTTAATTAAGGCAACCTATCAATACTTGATTCTTAAGCAGGATACTGTTCAAAATACGATGATATACGGAGCAGGGCAAAGGGGAATGATGGCGCACGATGTGCTTGATAGGGAGAATCAACTTAGTTATAATGTGGTTGGCTTTATCGATGACAATCCCAGCCTGACTGGCAAGAGGATTAATGGTATTCGTGTTTATTCAGCGAATGAGGCTATTGATCATGTTTTAGTAAAAATGCGTGTTAACGAAGTTATTATTGCAATAAGTACCGGGGACCTATCGCTGGAGAGAAAACAAAATTTTGTTAATTCCTGTCTCGCGAGAGGGGTACAAATTAAAGAAGTGGCTGATGTTTCATCCTGGATCAAAGGATCTTTGGAGAAGGTTAGGATTCAAAACATCAGAATTGAGGATCTTCTGGGAAGAGAGACCATCCGGATGGATTCTGAAAAAATATCGGAAGGACTTGATGGAAAACAAATATTGGTCACAGGTGCAGCCGGATCAATCGGATCGGAGATTGTAAGAAAGTTACTGATGTTTAATCCCCTAAAGGTCATTCTTTTGGATCAGTCTGAATCAGCACTTTATGACTTTCATAATGAGTTACTTGCCACTTACGGTAAGGTAAATGTTGAGGTTATTATTGGCAATGTATGTGATCAGAACCGCATGAGAAGAGTCTTCGTGAATCATCGTCCCGATATTGTATTTCACGCATCGGCCTATAAACACGTTCCCTTGATGGAAGAACACCCTTACGAAGCTGTGAAAACAAATGTAGGGGGTACAAAAGTGATCGCTGACCTGTCGGTTGAATTTGATGTCAAAAAGTTTGTGATGATCTCGACCGACAAGGCGGTAAATCCGACAAATGTGATGGGTGCTTCAAAGCGGATTTGTGAGATATATATTCAATCCCTTTCGCAGTTGAGCGGAATAAAGACACAGTTTGTAACTACGCGTTTTGGTAATGTTCTGGGATCGAGCGGATCGGTTGTTCCTCTTTTTAAAAGTCAGATTGATAAAGGGGGACCCGTAACAATTACCCACAGAGATATTACCCGTTACTTTATGACTATTCCTGAGGCGTGTCAACTGGTTCTTGAAGCGGGTTTTATGGGCAATGGGAGTGAAATATATGTTTTTGACATGGGATCACCGGTGAAAATCTATGACCTGGCAGAAAAAATGATTTGCCTTTCCGGTTTTGTCCCTAACAAAGAAATCAAAATAGTAATTACAGGACTACGCCCGGGTGAAAAGCTTTACGAAGAGTTACTCTCCTCGAAAGAATATTGCAAACCAACACATCATGATAAGATAAAAATAGGGAAAATCAGGCAGTATGACCATTACGAAGCAGATGCGAAAATAACCGAGATGCTTAAAAATCTCAGTACAGATACTGATGAGATGATTGTTGGCAGAATGAAGGATATGGTTGACGAATTTGTATCACAAAATTCGAAATACGAAAATCTTGATCAGTTGGCTGCCCAGCGTGAATACCGGAAAGTTAGTTATTAAGTTTATTTGAATTGGATAATTTGTAACTGATCTCGCTTTCTTTAAGTAAGTCATATAACATCTCGCGTGATCGGAATAGCTGCACTTTTACTGTGCCCAAAGGGAGATTTAACTCCTTGCAAATTTCGGAATATGAATATTCATTGAAATAGCGCATCTCAAGCAAAGTACGGTACCGGGGCTTCAACGTGGAAACAGCCTTGCGCAATAACCGGGCATTTTGTTTTTTAATAAAAGCTTCTTCGGGGTTATCCGAGTTTGTCCGCATGTTGTAAGTGTATTCGATGCTTGTGTTTTTGTCGTTTCCGGCAGTATTCTCATAAGGAATGGAGACGATTCTTTTCTTACGAAGATGATCAATAGCATTGTTGCATGCGATGCAGAACAGCCAGGTGCTGAAAGCAAATTGAGGTTCATACTGATGAATATTGATAAATGCTTTTTCAAATGCCTCAATGGTAAGATCTTCGGCATCCGTTTTATTGTGCACCATTTTGAGCATCATAAAGTAAAGAGCCTCTTTATACCGTTTCATAAGCTGGGTAAATGCGTTTTCAACTCCCGAAAGGGCAGCAAATATTAATTCGGCATCATGCCTGGCATTTTCCGAGAGATTAGGATTTATTTCCATTTTAAGGTCAGATTTAGATGAATGAAATACAATAAGAGTTTTCGGAAACAAAGTTAGATTAGCTCAACGAAGCAAGCGGATAATAAGCGCATATTTCCGATTACTTCCGAAAGTAATCGCTTAGTTCCTTCTATAAAAAGATCCATTTTGTATATTGGCTGAATAAAAAACGTTGTTTTTCTCTTCTGCCAGGTTAATACCATACTTTAAAATAACATTCTAAACAGTAAATTATGAATGACCGGAAATGCCTTAAATGCCAGGAGCCGCTTAGGGGCAGGGCAGATCAGAAGTTTTGTAACTATCAATGCCGAAGCGCTTACAATAACCAACAGTATGTCGAATCGAATAATGTAATCAGGACGATTAACCGGATTCTTAAAAAGAATTATTTTATCCTCACGGCACTGAATTCTGAGGGAAAAACCACCACAACAAAGACCGATCTGCAGAAAAAGGGGTATCGTTTCGATTATTTCACCTGCTCATATCCTACCCGAAACAGCCGGATCAACTATTTTTGCTATGACCAGGGTTACCGTGAACAGGAGAATAACAAGGTAATACTTGTGCGACGTGATCTCAAGGGCGATCTGTTGGCTCCTAAAACCTGAATTCTTTAAACAGCCTTCCCCTCAAAAAAATAATCATTAAAAAATAGTGATGAGGCAGTAAACTATTAATAAAAACTCGTGGTGTTAAGCCGGTCGTAGCGACCGGCTTTTTTTGTGCTCATAATCGTGGCACTTATCCCGTATTATTTTATAATTAAAAAAAAATAATGTTAATGTCAGTGATAAAACGAGACTGGTTTTGGTGTAAAAATATATAGAATGAGTATAAATAACTTACAGTGAGTAAAAAAATACTTTACATCTGTGGCGAATGTGTAAAATAATCGTAAGTTTGCAGTCGAGAAGTAAATAAATTAATCAAATAGTAAAAAAAGCATTGTATATAAAATCGAGTACAATGTTTAAGTAAAAAAATCACGTTTAGCTTTTTTCTCATCTAAAAACTCAAATTATTTAACTCAATCAGAAATTAAAATTTTAAAGCATGAATTACAAAACACTCATTTACGGCTTATTTTTTATGATTTTCGCTGTTAGTTGTACCAAACAGTTAAACGAACCCGGATTATCGACTGATCAGACTGCAGAATTAAAAGCCGCAGTTGTTGGCAATACCTATTATGTAGCAAAAACAGGCAATGATAATAATGCCGGATCACTGGCATCCCCGTTTGCAACAATGGTTAAAGCATCACTGGTAGCTAAGCCGGGAGACATAGTTATTGTGAGAGATGGAACGTATTCTACCACAGCTACATATATGAATATGATTGCGAGCAAAGGTACAGCGGAGAATTACATCACATTTAAATCAGAAAATAAACATGGCGCCATATTCGATGGAACAGGGGTATCCAGTTCATGCATCGCGTTATCCAATGGCGCTTCATATCTTAAATTTATTGATTTTGAAATCAAAAACTTTTTAGCGTTCGGTATTGATATTAATCATTCAGGGTATGTTAGTTCATACATTACTATTCAAGGATGTAAGATCAGGGATATTGGCAGGATCAGTGATACGGGCGACTATGGAAGATGTGCAATATATATCGGTCCAAAGAACCATCATATTACAATGGATAAAAACCTGATGTACAATATCGGAAGAACAGGACCTGATAACTATTATATGAATAAAGACCATGCCATTTATCTCTCTGACCCGTATCCCGATGCAGCAGAAAATGCTGGCCACCACAATGTTATAACAAACAATGTTATGTATAACGTTAGTGGCGCCCATATTACAATGGGTTCAAATAATGATCTGATCGCAAACAATGTCTTTGCCTGGGTTAATGAAAACAGTCAAGGGGGTAATTGCTTTATTTATTCCAGCAGCAATGGTTGTTTTAATGAAACAATCGTCAACAATATATTTTATCAATTATCAAGTAAAAGTCCGTTTGCTATATGGGCAACTTCAGGGACCACCGGTTGGTCAGTAAAAAACAACATGGTTTATGGTGGTCAATTGTTCTATGGTGGTGGTTCTGCAGGATGGGCAAGTGCTATGGATGGCGGAAACTATGGTAAATCAGATTGCGAGAATGGTGAGGTAAATCCATTATTCGTATCAGCGGTTCGAACCAATGTACCAAATGTCGATTTTAGATTACAGGCTTCAAGTCCTGCTATTAATAAAGGTGCGAATGCTGGATTAATAACTGACATCCTGGGCAGTGCTCTGGTTGGATTACCGGATATTGGAGCTTATGAGTATGGTGGCACAGTTTCACCAACACCAACACCAACACCGACGCCAACACCGACGCCAACGGAGCCAACCCCTGCCACTACATATTATAGTGTTGCCATAACAATGTCCGGCACCAAGAATGATTGCGGAACGGGATATACCGGATCATCTGTAACCGGAACCCTGGCTGCCCGAACCTATACTTCAACGGTTAGTCAGGCAGATGCAGACAAAAAGGCAACGGATTATGCCGATGCAAATAAACAAGCCTATTTCAATGCAAATGGTAAGTGTACTGCAACAACAACACCGACTCCGACACCGACACCGACACCGGCTCCAACACCGACACCAACACCAGCTCCGACTGCCACGACATATTACAGTGTCGCCGTAACGATGTCCGGTACCAAGAATGATTGCGGAACGGGATATACCGGATCATCTGTAACCGGAACCCTGGCTGCCCGAACCTATACTTCAACGGTTAGTCAGGCAGATGCAGACAAAAAGGCAACGGATTACGCCGATGCAAATAAACAAGCTTATTTTAATGCCAATGGTACGTGTACTGCCGTAACTTCAAGTTCTAAAACTTTTTATAGTGCTGCTATAACCGGCTCAGCTACAAAGAATGATTGTGGAACGGGTTATAAGGGTTCTCTTGTAACGGTTACGATGCCTGCTAAATATATTACTTCTGCAATAAGTCAGGCTGATGCTGACAGTAAAGCAAGTACCTATTTTAAAGGTAATATTCAGACGTATGCCAACACCAATGGTACCTGTACACAATTGTAACTTTCATTCCAAATTTTGGGTAATAATTAAACTCAGGTATTTAAATTAATTGATACTTTGCAATGCTTAATTGAAAAATCAGGTTTTAACCGGAAAGGTTAAAACCTGATTTTTTATTAAAGGATCCCCATTATTTTAAAGGCTTTTCCAAATCCTGATGCCGACAGACGTTTGCCGGTTAGAGCTGTCATCATACTACCGGTTTGAGCCTTCACATTTATAGCTAACTTTAAAACTTGAGGATTGCAGATTATTTTTAAGGGTCATCGGAAGACAAAATTTATTTTCAGCACAGAAAATCGATTAAATTTTATAGATTTGAAATACAAAAACGGATTTGCGGATGTCAAAATCGTTAAACGGAACTTTATGTTTTGTTTGTACATAAAGAATTATTAATTTAATGATATAAAAAATTATAAAAAGACAAAAATCTGACAATTAAGTTAAATGCTACGCAAACGGATTGACCTAATTTGTATGGTCCATTTAATCAATTTAAATAAAAAGTTAAATCAAACCTTCCAAACTCCTACATTTATGCTTCTGTTTTTTATTATTCTGGTCTTAAGCTGTACTGATTCGGTATTCGGATCGGTGCCGTTGAATGCGGAACAATCCCAGACTTCAAATCTAAAAGCGGCTTCACTAAGCACCCTTTTTTTTGTTTCGAAAACCGGGAATGACCACAATGACGGATCTTCCGAATCACCATTCCAGACAATTGTACGTGCCTCTGAGGTTGCGAAACCTGGAGATGTGGTCATTGTACGGGACGGAACCTACACAGCTACCAGCTTAAATATGAATGTGCTGTCGTGCAGCGGTTCACCGGATAATTATATAACGTTTCAGTCAGAAACTAAATACGGTGCTGTAATCGACGGTAATAATATTGCCAATTATTGTTTTTCATTAGTGTATGGTGCTTCCTATCTTAAGTTTATAGATTTTGAAATCAAAAACTTTTTAAGGTTGGGGTTTGATCTTAGTCATCCTGGCTACATCAGTTCATATGTTACGATTCAAGGATGTAAAATAAGGGATATTGGGAGAATTGAGGATACAGGAGATAATGGAAGATGTGCAATATTTATCGGTCAAAAAAACTATCATATTACAATGGACAGAAACCTGATATATAATATAGGAAGAACAGGTCCTGATAATTATTTTATGAATAAAGACCATGCAATTTATACATCTGACCCTTGTCCTGACATAGCGGAAAATGCCGGTCATCATAATGTTATCACGAATAATATTATCTATAACATTAGTGGCAGCCATATTACAATGGGTTCAAATAATGACCTAATCGCGAACAACGTATTTGCGTGGGTGAATGAAAACAGCAGAGGCGGTAATTGTTTTATATATTCGAGCGGCAATGGTTGTTTTAATGAAACAATTGCAAATAATATCTTTTACGAACTTTCCAAAAAAAGTCCTTTTGTGATATGGGCAACTACAGGTACCACCGGATGGTCGGTTAAAAACAACATGGTTTATGGTGGTCAAATGTGGTATGGCAATGGTTCTCCAGGATGGGCTAACGCTATGGATGGTGGAAACTTTGGAAGAAAGGATTGTGAGTACGCCGAGGTAAATCCCTTATTCATATCAGCTATAAAATCAAATGCACCTGATGTTGATTTCAGACTTCAACCACAGAGTCCGGCGATCAATGCTGGAGTAAATGTCGGATTAACTATTGACTATCTCAAAAATGCAATTGCTGATACTCCTGATATAGGCACTTACGAATACATAGACTCACAGAATTAGATCATATTCAACATTGGAGATAATTCAGGTAAAATAAATTAAGCTGATTTTTTTAGTGTCTTATTTATTCTCAATTATTTTTTTATATTTGAAGTAACATTCATAACCTTGAAAGTTCTTTCTGACTATTAAAATAAGATGACTATAATCTAAAATAAAAAGTTAAATTATGAATCCTAAAATTCCTGTTTTTCAGCTTCTTTTTATTATGATTTTCTGTTTAAGTTGTAATGAAACTATCATTGAAGCAAATTTTTCTCCTCCCGGCCAATCCCAAACTTCCTTACTTAAATCGGCTGCAATCGGTGTCACCTACTATGTTGATAAGAGCGGCGATGACAAAAACAAGGGTACTGACCAGGCTCCTTTTCTCACGATAACCCGAGCGTCCCAGGTAGCAAAACCCGGAGATGTAGTCATAGTTGGAAATGGAACCTATTCGACAACCTCCAAAATTATGAATATGATATCGTGTAAAGGGTCGGAAGGAAACTATATCACGTTCAAATCTCAAAGTAGACATGGTGCAGTTATGGAGGGTAACAATGTTTCAAGTTATTGTTTCTCTCTTGTTTATGGTGCTTCTTATCTTAAATTCGTCGATTTTGAAATAAGGAATTTTTTAAGGTTTGGCTTCGATATTAATCATCCGGGTTACATTAGTTCGAATATTAAAATTGAGGGATGCAGAATTTGGAATATTGGACGGATCATAGATACCGGTAATAACGGACGATGTGGTATTTTTATTGGACAGAAAAACCATCATGTTACAATTGACAAAAATCTTATTTATAACATAGGAAGAATTGGGCCGGATAATTTTTTTATGAATAAGGATCATGCCATTTACATCGCTGACCCTGACCCTGATATCCCGGAAAATGCAAGTCATCATAATGTTATAACCAGCAACCTTATACTTAATATAAGTGGTTGTCATTTGACTATGGGTTCAAATAATGACCTGATAGCTAACAACGTATTGGCATGGGTCATGGAAAACAGTCGGGGGGGTAATTGTATTATTTACACAGGCAGCCAAGGTTGTTTTAATGAAACGATTGTCAACAACATCTTTTACCAGCCGCCTCGCAGTAGTCCTTTTGTTATATGGGCTTCTTCCGGAACCGCTGGTTGGTCAGTAAAAAGTAATATGGTTTATGGGGGTCAGATGTGGTATAGCAAAGGTTCATCAGGATGGGCCAGCGCAATGAAAGGTGGCAATTATGGGAAGATAGATTGTGAATATGACGAGGTTAATCCTTTGTTTTATTCGGCTGTCAGAGGCAATGATTTAAATCATGATTTTGGATTACAAGCTGCAAGCCCGGCTATCAACAAAGGAGTTAATGTAGGGTTAACAACTGACTATAAAAATAATAGCCTAGTAGGACAGCCGGATATAGGAGCAATTGAATACACGCTTTATGTTGGAGTTTATTATAATGTATCTAAATCTGCTTCTGCCACCAGGAATAATTGTGGAGCCGGGTATACAGGTTCCACAGAAACCTTTACGGTTGCAGCGAATAAATACAGTTCCACAGTTAGTCAGGATGATGCAAATGCCAAGGCAATTGAAGAACTTAATGCCTATAAACAACTCTATGCAAATGCATATGGCGCCTGCACTCTGACAGCGGCAATTACTTATTATAATGCTCGTTTAACCACAACAGCGACCAAAAATGATTGCGGGACCGGGTATACAGGTTCCACAGAAACCTTTGCGGTTGCAGCGAATAATTACAGTTCGACAATAAGTCAGGAAGATGCTAATGCCAGGGCAACTGAAGAACTTAATGCCTATAAACAACTCTATGCAAATGCATATGGCACCTGTACATTAAAACAAGGAATAATATTTTACAATTCGAAATTAACAGCCACTGTTAATAAAAATAATTGTGGTTCCGGCTATACCGGCTCATTAGTAACCTATACAGTTCCGGCAAATAAATACAGTTCAGCAATAAGCCAGAATGATGCAGAAAATAAAGCAAGCGCGGATTTGAATGCAAATAAACAAGCATATGCCAATGCGAATGGCATATGTACACCCAATGTAACATATATGTGGTGGAAACGATGAATAGTAAATTATTTTCAGGTTTCGGATTGGATAATTGGATATAGAAAATAAATAAGGGGAGTATTCAACGATCAAATCAGGTTTTAGCCCTATTGGTTAAAACCTGATTTGATGAATGGATAGCTGATAAATACTGGATCAGCTTGACTTGAGAATTTTAAATCCTGTAATCTCATGCCATCCTGTTCTTATAGTCAAGGTAGTCGTATTCTCTGAGAAGTTTAAATTCAGCATTTTCGCACCACATACCAATAGATGGATGGGGAACACCGTTAAACATTGAGCTTTTCACCAGCGTATAGTGGATCATGTCCTCAAAAATAATCATGTCCCCCGGCTTCAGTTCCTCATCGAAGGACCAGAATCCGATAAAATCACCGGCAAGACAGGAGTTTCCACCCATTCTGTAGGTTGGTTTACCTTCAACCGGATTTTGATACGCACCCCTGATCCGGGGTTTGTAAGGCATTTCGAGGCAATCGGGCATATGAGCTGTAAAAGAGACATTGAGTATTGCAGTCTTTATTCCC
>JBBQUX010000013.1:0-47739 GCA_038212135.1 Bacteroidales bacterium
TGCTTTTTTAACAGCTTTTTTGAAACGGGCAACCAGTTCTTTAAGGTCGTCGGTGGTAAGTTCATTATCCAGAGTAACACCTTTTTCTTTTTTCAGGTGGTCAATAATTTCTTCAAATGGATCTTCATCTTCTTTCGAAACCGGTTTTAAACCAAGTACAACATCACCATACATCTGAACAAATCGACGGTATGAATCCCAAACAAAACGTGGGTTTCCTGTTTTTTTCTCTAATCCTTTTACTGCTTCATCATTCAAACCAAGGTTGAGGATGGTATCCATCATACCCGGCATTGAAGCACGTGAGCCTGAACGAACTGATAACAGACAAGGGTTTTTGCTGTCGCCGAATTTTGCATTCATGTGTTTTTCAACTTCCGAAACAGAAACTTCAACTTCTTTTTTGATAAGTTTCAAAGCCGCATCGCGACCTTCTTTTGTGTAAACTGTACACACTTCTGTTGTAATGGTGAATCCCGGAGGAACCGGAACGCCAATAAGGTTCATTTCGGCCAGGTTGGCACCTTTGCCACCGAGCAGGTTTTTCATCGAAGCATCGCCTTCAGCCTTTTTATTGCCGAAGGTATAAACGCTTTTTACTTTTGATTTAGCCATAATAGTATTAGTTATTAGGATTTTATTGAAAATATTGTGCTTATAATAAGGTATCGATTTGCGGGTGCAAAGGTACAAAAAAATAGTTTTCAGGAAAGTGATAGTAAAAAAAATGGCTACATATTATTTTGATGTGCTGGAAAAATTTAGACATCATAAGCAATACTATTTTAATTGAATTTAATAGATCAATCAGTTAATTTGGAAATTCATTTGTATTTTCTTCTTCGTACTTTTTGCTTGATCAAAAAGTACCCAAAAATCAAGGCTTTATAACAATGCTGGCGTTTCTAAGGCAGAGGTATCTCCTCGCAATACAAGGCATGAAAAAGCAGTACATTTCTGAACAGTTGTCGTTGCTGTGTATTGTTACGCACATGCCATTCGCACATACCTCTGTCTAAGAACCGCAGGCGCATTTTTATAAGGCCGGTCCCTTCTAAGAGAGTTTCCACTTCTGGCAACATAGCGGAACAACGATTTGGCTTTTAAAGTAATTTTCAGGGTGTAGGGATCGGCCTAATAGAAATTTCGCAACAGATGTAGACGAAGGTAAACGGCGTGGGCATGTGCGTAGCAAAACACCAGCCTCACGTGCTGCCAGGATATGGGAAACTCTATCAGGCCTTGTTTTGCGAGCCTTACCGAGTCGTACATCTGTGTGAAATTTCTATCAAGCCTAGACTTTTTGGTTCTTTTGTGTCATGACAAAAGAACAAGAAAAAAAAGAATTTAGACTCATGTATTCTTTTCCCAGCACATCAAAATAATATTTAGCCCTTTTTTAACTTTTTAAAAAATAATGCCAAGTATACTATTAAATGCAATGTTTCGTTACCTTTGAATACTAATTTGTTTTCCGAAATATGGATGAGAAACCCGTTAATACCCTTGGATATAAAATTGTAATAGGCGTATTGCTGGCAGTTATTGCCGTTATGGCCTGGATGCTGGTGAATCAGACAAAAGAAGTAACCATCCTCACAAAAAACAGCGACAGCCAGCAACTGGTGCTGCAGAGCGAACTCGATTCGCTATTGGCAGAGCACGAACGGGTAAAAGTTACATATGGGGAACTAAGTAATTCACTTTCGGAAAGGGACAGTATTATCAATATCAAGGCACTGGAGATCAAAAACCTGCTTGGCTCAAAAGCAGAACTTGCGGTGGTAAAGCGAAAACTTGCACAGCTGCAGCAGATTACAGAGGTGTATGAGCACCAGATTGATTCACTCTTCACTGTTAACCGCAAACTGAAGACTGAAAATGAAAATTTAAAAATTGATTATAACCTTGAACAGCAAAAAACGAACGATTTGTCGAAAGACAAAGAAGCCCTGAATGAAAAAATAACCGGAGCCGCTGTATTGAAAGCTTATAAAATATCGGCGGTTGCATTCAAATCAAAAGGCATTGATAAGGAAAAAGAAACGGATAAGGCTGTGAGGGCTGATAAAATAAAGGTATGCTTCACGGTAAGTGAAAACAAACTGGTAAGCTCAGGGTACAAAAGGTTTTTTGTACGTATTGCAAAGCCTGACAACAGCATACTTACCCGCGGACCAGCTTATACCTTCCAGTTCCTGGGGCAAACCTTACAATTCTCTGCCATGGAAACCCTCAATTATGAAGGCGATGCTGCCGATGTATGTACCTATTTTGAATTACCTCTTAACGGCACTGAACTGGCAAAAGGGCGGTATTATGTTAATATTTTTACTGAAGATCGGGAAATAGGACAGACTTCTTTTGAGTTAAAATAGAAATTATTTATTGGAAAACAGAATTCAGAAAAACCGGTAAAAACCGGTTTTTTTATAGTTTTGTTTTGGTGTAAAAGCTTGAAATACCTTTTCAGTTATGAATCCCGGTAAAATAACCTTTCACAAAGTTAAAGAGCAGGAAAAACCTGTATTTTCGATACTGATTCCATCGTGGAATAACCTGCCGATTTTAAAAATCTGCATTAAAGGCATCCGCAAAAATTCGCATTTCCATCACCAAATAATCGTTCACGCTAACGAAGCCTCTGATGGCACACTGGAATGGTTAAAAGAGAATAACATCAGTTTCACTCATTCTGACTCTAACGCAGGGGTTTGCTATGGTTTCAATGCCCCTTACACTTTGGCTGAATCGGAATACATTTGTTTGCTTGATGATGATATGTACGTGTGCCCAAACTGGGATAAGGCGCTGTGGGACGAAATTCAGAAATTGGAAGATCATTATTTTTGTCTTTCCGGTACGCTAATACAGCCTCATGTAACCTCTTATAAATGCGTGATCGGGCCTTACAATTTCGGAAGAAAAGCATCGGAATTCCTTGAAAAAGAACTCCTTGCAGCTTATGACAAATATCCTTTTCACGACTGGAACGGTTGCAATTGGTATCCAATGGTAGTGCACCGGGAAATATGGAACTTAATGGGAGGTTTGAGCGTTGAATTCACACCGGGAATGTACTCAGACCCCGATTTCATGATGAAACTTTGGCACCTGGGGGTGCGCTACTTTAAAGGTGTTTCAGCAAGCAGGGCATATCATTTTCTTTCGCTTTCAACCAGCCGGGTGAAGAAAAACAAGGGGCGGATACAATTTCTATATAAATGGGGAATCAGCTGCTCTACGTTTTTTAAATTTTATCTCCGTATTGGTACCCGTTTCGAAGGTGCTTTGAAAGAACCCGATTTGACATCAGAATATCGCATGGCCAGGTTACGGAACAAGTTGAACAGAATTATCGCAAGCTAGCAGCAAGGGAATCAATACGGAAGTTTTTAACACATAGCTCATTCATATTAACAGAGCTACCAGCCGCTTTTAACTACCTTGCCGATATACACAACATCCTCAAACTTCATTTTTAAATGCAGAGGCAGAACCAGATATTTATCTTCAACTTTATCCATATTGGGCAGATCGGACCTTCGGCCTCCAAAAACGGTATAACGGTCATTCCTGTAGTGAACCTGACTTGATTCAATTTTGAAACTGCGTAATTTACTCATGAGTTCCGATCGCCGCTCAGCAAGTACTGTGCATAACCAGGCTGCATGTTGCCGATCCTTTACTCCTGTCCCTATCAGTTTTATACCGTCAATTCCCGAAAACTGTTTTTCGTATTCTGCAAAAAGCTGCTTACGATACTTTAAAGTTTTATCGAATTCAGCCAGGGCAGCTAAGCCCAGGGCAGCCGCAATATCGTTCATCTGGTATTTGTAGCCTACCTCGTAAATATCGTTTTCCCAATGCCCCGTTTGCTTGGCCGAGCGGTCAATCCCGAACCACCGCACACGCTTGGCTTTTTCAACAAGATCCTTGTTTTTTATAGTGAGCATTCCCCCGTCACCGGTAGTAATGTGTTTTATCGCCTGGAACGAAAATATCGAAAAATCGGTAATTTCTCCAATATTCCGGCCTTTGTAAGTTGCACCCAAAGCATGTGCCGAATCATCAATCAGCGGAATATTAAATTCTCTGGCTATCTCCGATAATTCATCCATATCGCATGGCAAACCGGCATAATGAACACAAACGATGGCCTTTGTCCGTTCATTCACCAATTGCCTGACATGATCAACGCTAATATTCAGCGTATCAGGGTCAACATCTGCAAACCTGATTTTTGCGCCCATGTATAATAACGGAATATTTGTGGCAGTGCATGTAAAAACGGGAACAATTACTTCATCCCCAGGTCCGATTCCTGCCAGAATGTAAGCCAGGTGCAAGGCATCAGTACCAGAACCTACTGCCAGGGCAGTATTATCAGTTAAAAATCTTTTTTCAAACATCCTTTCGAAATGCTCCACTTTAGGACCCTGCCCAATCCAACGCGATTTTAATACTTCAGCTACTTCGTCAATCGCTGAATCCGGAATATTCGGATAAAACAATACTATTCCTTCGTTTTCCTGCATCAGGGGCATTTCATTCATTCCTTGTTCTTTCATTGCTATAAAACTAGTATTTTGGCTGATTACAAACTTTTGACGAAATCTGTGATTATTCGTATTAACGTTTCGACTGAAGGTTTTTCATGCGATAAACATAAAAAAAATAAACCGGTTTACCCAACCGTAAAATGGGTATGGTATCCGGTGGAAGGATTTTTTCGAAATACAATCCGGACAAGGATTTCGGTGTCCTGAAATCGCGGCTCGAAGTAATATACCAGGCGTCGCTGTTGAGCTTAAATCCATCGTGAATCTGGTTTATCCAAACGTATTTGTGAATTGCCGAGGTATCACCCGAAGCCATTACATACCGACCCGTTCCCCTTGCTGCGTAATAGCTGAAATTTGCTGCCGGAAACCAGCGATAACTAATTATCGGAGCATTTACCGGCATCTTTGCTTCCCTTTCATATTTCGCAGCCAGGGCAGGAAATTCATTTCGTAATTGCCTCCAACCATACACTTCCAGCGAATAATCCCCGGAAATTTTTCCTGCAGTAGTTTTCATTAACCTATCGATCGGGATAAAACCGGTACTTATTTGAGCCGACGAAAGCATGATCAATAGTACGATAAATGCCAGCGATACTTTTATCACCGGCGGAAATGCTGATTCACTGCGGTTGCGAAGCCAGAGCGCAGCCAAAGGTAAAAGTGTCATATACCCGGCTCCGTTCCAGTGGGGCAACGTGCGCCGCATGACAGAAATAACCAGGAAAGTAACTATCAAAGGCAATGCAGACCATACAAGCAAATTGATTTCAGGTTTTTCGGTTTTAAACTTTCGGCTTAAAAAAGCAGCAACTGACAACACAATTATCGCCAGGTTAACAGGGTTGGTGTACAACGCTTCACCCAGTATTTCGGTAAGGAAATAATCAGGTGTAAATGTGGACGATACACGCTCAACCCGGCCGCTGTGAAACAGGAAACTCACAAAATTATACTGTACGTTCCATATTATAACCGGAAGAAAAAGAACGGCCATAACCAGGTGGGCAATGTAAAATACAGATGTTTGCAACCATTGCCGCTTGAAAAACAGGATATAAATAATCATTCCCAGCCAAAGATAGGCTGTGGTATATTTGCTTAAAAATGCCAGTCCCACCATCACCGAAGCCAGTAAAAACCAGCGTTTGGACTTACTATCAATTTCACCCGAAAAAGCTTTCAGCAACATCAGTATGGCTGCCAGCCAGAAAACACTTTGTGGCGCATCCGGCAAAATAAAAACTCCGGCAATTACAAACCCGTAAATGGAAGCCGAGTAAAGCAAAGCTGCATACCAACCTGTTCGTTCGTCACGCAGGTGTGTACCTATACAATACATAAGCCATGTATTTGCTGTTCCGGCTACCACAGCAGCCAGGCGGATAAAAAACTCGCTGCTGAAATGAAGATTGAGGCTGAACAGTTGTATCACCCAACCTACCATGGGCGGATGGTCGAAATGGCTGAGAGCCGGATACAAGGCATATGTGTAATAATATGCTTCGTCGTTACCAAGGCAAAAACCGGCAGCCATCACAGCACGAACTACTGCTGAAATAATCAGCAGGGCGAGGATGGGGTGACCGGTGGTGGAATGTATTTTCAGTTTGGTTTAATATTAGAATAGTCCTTCTTTATGGAATCCTGAATGCTTTCGGCAAAGATACGGATTGTGTAAAAGTAATACTCTGGAATAAAATCTGAAAGTAGTTTGGAAATTCATCACCATAAACCAACCATCTCGATTATTTCATTCTAGTAGCATATATAGAATGATTTATAGAGGTAGCAAAACGATTCATGCCGTTCTTTATAACCAGAATCATTCTAAATTACAAAATACTGTACGACCTTTTTCCTTTATTTGGATAAAGGTAACTATTCAGCCCCTATCAAATGAAAACACAAACGGGTTGATTCGACAGTATTTTAAAAAGGGGACATCCTTTGAAAACCTTGCTGACAAAGACATTGAGCGTGTTCAAAACATAGTGAATAACAGACCAGGGAAAAAATTAGGATTTTTAACACCAATTGAATTTTACTTGACTACATTTACAAATCAAAAAGTTGCATTTGCAGCTTGAATTCAGCAATTACCAGCACAAATACATTCGCAACAATTATTAACCGATTCAATAAACTGGACAAGGGTAAATGGGCTATATAAGGCTAATGGTGGGGAAAAGTATATAACAATCGGTAATTTTACAAGTCGGGCAAATACAACAAAAGATTTTTATGATCCCTCATTTGATCTTTATGTAGTATTTAAACGACCTGATTCAGTATCTTAATTTGAAAATCAACAAAGTAAATTTAGTATTTCAAAAAAGCGAGACGATTCTGTGTTAGAGTCGCCTCGCTTTTTATTACAACAGCAATTCAGTTATTAATCCATTTTCACAAGCCTTACATTATTGCTTCCGCTTTTCAGGATATAAATGCCGGATTTCAAATCCGAAATATCGAGCAGGTTATTGCCAGGTTTCAGAATGCCTTGTTTTAACAATGAGCCATTTATTGAAAACAATATATATTCTTGTTGCGAAGAGCTTTCATTTGTAACTGTTGCTTCACCTTTTACCGGATTAGGGTAAACCTGTATGGATGTTCCCTGTTCGCTTTCGGACACTCCGAAATAGGTTTCAGGTGCAGTAATAAGTGTATTCCACGAAGGAGCAAGAGCCGCAATCCGTGCTCTGAGCAATTCAGCTGATGAAATATTATCGCCTGTATAATCCCGTGCCCAGGTAAAGCAATAGTCGAGAGGAATAGTTTCACCGGCATTAAAATTAAATGGACCTATGGAGGCTATACCGCGGCGGTCATCAGGTACATTTCCGAAGGTTTTTTCATCCCAGTAATATCCATTCTGGTTCAACCCTCCATTAGGAGTAATTCCACCTGTACCATAGTTACAAACGGTATCGCTGTTGCCGGGAAACATAAAGTTGCAGTCAGGGCCAACACCACCGGCAGTCTGGTGGCCATTGCCGCCATATATAATGTGAGTTCCATCCGGCCATATAGATTGCATGGAATTATAAAATTCCTTAGCTTGAAAAGTTTGAGGGAAAAAGTCAGGAGAATCCAAATTTGTAAAATTAGTCATTCCCAATCGTTCATTATCGGCGATATTATCCCCGAAGTTTAATCCATTAATACCGGAGTTGCATTCACCTGCCGGATTATCAATTCCATCAGGCTCAAGGTACGGACCACCGATAATCTTCAGACCTATTGCCGGTGGATGCTCTCCGTAGGCAGAGGATTGACCTGTTCCGTCAACCGGGGTTCCGTTGTATCCATACATCATACCGTTAGTAACATCACTTGCAGTATAATCATCCCCGGCATATCCAAGGTCAGAATCAGTAAACAACCCCAGGTAAGTATCGTAATAATTAGTGTCGGAAATGTTGATTACATCGTAATGCATAAACAACGTATTGTTGAGTGTTGAATCATTGGGTCTGTTATATCCATAAGCCATTCCATGAATTTCGATTCCAAGCGGTTCGCTTTTCGATTCAGTATGGATAGAATTGAAATCGTTAAAAACGAAAAATACGGTCTGGTCGCCACGTATAAGAGGGTAATCGCCAGCCATAGGTTCGTAAACACCATTGGTATTTTTGTCAAAATAAGGAGCGATATTTTCTGATTGACCTAACATTGGATCTCCATGAGCAGGCCAGTTTTTTATTACTTCAATCGGTTCGTATCCAGGTTGGTTCCAGTTGTTAATATGGTATCTTATCTGGGTTTTATCAATCTTCCATACCCTGTTCCATTTTACATAATAATTTGAATCAAAGCCTGTGGTGATTGGCCCAACAAAATAATCTGCACCGGTTTGCCTGTATCGTTCAGCAGCTGTGCAAAGTTGAGTATCACCCCGAATTCCAGCGATCCACATACAATGAGCGAATATTGAATGTTTCCCTGAACCTTTCGGAACCTCAAAATGGGCTGTTTCAAAATCCCAGAAATGACTCCCCACCGGACTTATTAACGCGTTTATATTGTTGATATTCAAGAAATCGAAGCGGAGATAGCCTTTAACAATCGTAATAATATTGTCACTTAAAATTGAATTTGTATTATGTTCGTCCCGGATGATATAGCGACCAATAAGAATAGAATCGGTACTATTAATATCGGCATTTTTCTTCCATGTTGTATCATTAACCTTCTGAAATCCAAATACGTATTTAATGAATATTGAATCTCCATCCGGATCGTAGTCATTTTTTAGCAGAAAGCTTTGTGTAACATAAGCTGTATCTCCTACCGTTCCGTAAACAGTGTCATTTACAGCTACAGGAGCATGGTTTTGGCCAAATGTTGTTAAACCTGCAATCAGGAGTGCAAAAATCAGAATTGAAGTTTTCATGATAAATAGGAATTAAACGATTATCAGTTATTTATAGCAGGTTCCTTTTTCATATTGAAATATGTAAAAGGTATCGATAAACAAATTTACAAAACAAATACTTCAAAACAACGGCAGGAAATAAAATAAAAATAGGATGCCCATGTTTGCAACCTGGAAATATCTTTAGCAAGTCCTTATACAGTGCCTATTTGAAAACGAGTCTAAAATGGGGTTTGCCCACACTCACCCCTTTGCTCCGGCTCCGCTCAGCAACCGGAAAGGGAGAGCCCGCGCGCACAGAAGATTGAGTTTTACCTGCCAAACCTAACTTTAAAGAAAATGAGCATTTTACGTAAAATGATGAGTTTTTCACCCCTTACCCTTGTTTCCTGATTTATTGGCCATTTCATCAGATTTTTATAAATCGTTTACTATTCGATTTGCCATCAATAGTGATTTGCAAAAGGTAAACACCCGACTTGAACGATGCCAGATCAAGATTTTCAGTCCACTCGCCGGCTGATCTGTTTTGGGCAGATGTATTAAAAATCACAATTCCTTGCTGGTTTATGATTGTAATACTTACTGAAGAGCTTGTAAAAGTTTGATACTCAATATTCAGCTTGTCGGAAACAGGATTGGGATACATGCTGAAGCCTTTATTTGCATCCGTATATTCTATATCATAAGTAGGGTCGCACGTACCCGGCATATTGCTGTCGAGCCATGCCAGGCGGCTGTGGACCCAGTTTTTCAAACCATTAACTTCCCCTTCGTAGGTTGTGGCATATGGCCAGGGATTAGGCCATACATAAATCCCGAGTATAGGCCAGGTGATAAAATTGCGCTCCTGCGCTTCAATCAGTTGCCCTGAAATACTGTCGATATACGAATCGAACCATGTGTTGCTGAGCGAGTTCTGACGGAGATACAACCAGCGGCATTTCAGATTATTTTTATACAGCGGATCCTGCAGCAAGCGGCTCCACCAGAAGGGAACCTGCCAGTAATCATCCGGACAAGGAAACTGGTATGCCCAGCCTGTGGTAATATCGCCGCCGCAATAGTCGGCATTGTGCCAGGCAATATCATAATCCCAAACCGGGCCCATGCGTATTTTACCGCCTTTGCTGTCGCGTTCCTTGTGCAGGAATGTGCTGAGCCGGTAACCATCCACGTTTTTACTAATCTCGTTTACAAAGAAATAATCTATAAAGGTATTTTCGACCGCATATTTACGCCAGCCACTGGTTGTGTCGGCGAATGTGCTGCTTTTCAATGCCGTTTCCCAGCTATACACGTAATTTTTTATATACGTTTTTTGCTGTGCCGTAATATCCTCTTCCTTAGGATATTCGTATTGAAAAAATATTGTTTGTCCATTCGAATTAACTAATGGCGCATACGAAGAAGTCCATCCAGATCCTCCTGAACCTGTTTGCTTATCAACTTTAAAAATATAACCGCCGGTAAGTTCATCGCCGGTATTCTGATTGGGACTTAGTTTTGCAATATCCACACGGTCTTTATCCCGTTTTATCTTTTCCGAGAAAATATAAATTCCCTTATACTGGCCGTTTAGCATCAATTCGCAAAACTGGTAGCGTGTGGAATAATGCCCCATATTTTGCCAAACCTGGTATGCCATTACATTGCGGAGAAATGATTTATCTGTATAGTTGGCATTAAGTATCCAGTCGCTTTCCGGTGGCATGCCCATGAGGGAAGTGTCGATACTGTTTCCCTGTAAATCCCAGGTTTCGAGACCATAGCTCTTTTTAGGGAACATCTGCGAACTCGACCCTCTTACTTCTATTCCTATATGGCCCTCAAACTCAGGCGGATCGGTAAGGTAATTGCGAATGCCGGGACCATTGTTTATTATTTTCATCCCGGCCGGAATTTTCGGATCATCCGGTATCGTCTGTCCGTCGGTATCAATTAAAACAATCGGCAGGTTCGACGAAGTGAATACTAAAGGCCCTGTGGCATCCATGCCAAATGTGATACTCCAGTTGATTAACATTCCGTCGTTTGCCCGGGAAGCAAGATCGCGAATGCATAGTTTCCATGTACCATAGCCGGTTTGCCCGTTGTTTATGGTTCCCAGATTTTCATTTGGTTTAAAAGAACCTGTAAACGGTGCCGATCCCATTGATATGGATGCAGCAGCACGGTCGTCGAAACTTGTATTGGTATAATTATTTCCTTCTCCACCATTGCCGTACGTAAGTATAACCTGTGTTCCGTCGGGGGAAATAAGTGCCGCTTCAATATCGGAAATTTTGGGGTGCATGATATTGATACACACATTGAGTACTCCATAATTCGCGTCGGGAATGGAAGACCCGAGAGAATTCGGATTAATTGTAAAGTAAACGGGATCGCCATCGGGAGGTATTGTGCCACCTGAACCAGTAAATGTTTGTGATACAGCAAGGTAAGAGCTTATAAGCAGAACCAGTGTGAAGGAAAGTTTTTGCATAAGAAAATATCCGGCCAACCTCTTAGGTTTTTCGGAGTACAAAATTACAACAGAATGATCTTTGTTTTGCTAATATGCCAAAGTATCGGATGTAATATATTTTGATGTGCTGGAAAAGTAAAGAAATCAAAATAATTCCAAAAATTGATTCGAAAATTGATTCAGTATTTATCTGCTTGTACTTTTTGCTTGATCAAAAAGTACCAAAAAATCAAGGCTCTATAACAATGCTGGCGTTTCTAAGCCAGAGGTATCTTCTCGCAATACAATTGCATGGAAAAGTGCAGCAAATCCTTACAGTTTACCTTGCTGTGTATTGCTACGCACATGCCATTCGCACATACCTCCGGCTAAGAAACGCAGGCGCATTTTTATAAGGCCGGTCCCTGCTAAGAGAGCTTCCTCTTATGGCAACATGGCGGAACAACGATTTGGCTTTTATAGTGGTTTTCAAGGTGAGGGAACCGGCTTAATAGAAATTTCACAACAGATGCAGACGAAGGTAACCCGTGCGGGCATGTGCGTAGCAAAACACCAGCCTCACATGCTGTAAAGATATGGGAAAATCTGTCAGGCCCATTCCAATTTATTGGGATCACGAGCCTTACCGAGGCTTACATCTGTGTGAAATTTATATTAAGTATAGATCCTTTTTTCGCCCATTGCTTATTTTTAAAGGAGCTCATGAGATCGCAGCACCAAGTTGATCCTTTTGTATCATGACAAAAAGACAAGAAAAAAAATAATTATTAGCCAAAGTATCTGACTATCAACTGTACAAAAACCTCTTGATACTCCGTTTCGGGGTTTTTTCAAATTCGCTCGAAACCACCTGGAACCGGGCAATCTGCATAAATCCGGGAATTTCCTTGTTGAGATGCTTGCGATAGACTTCCATGACTGCTTCCAGTGAATGTTCTTTCATCTTTTTAGCATCCACCATTTCCATATCGGGATAGATCAGGGCAACTAATCCATCTTTACGATCAACAACAATAGATTCCTGTACAAGCGGAAAGGCATTGATACGGGCTTCAATTTCCTCAGGATAAATGTTCTGCCCCGATGGCCCCAGGATCATGCTTTTGCTTCGTCCTTTTATGTATAGGAAGCCTTCGCTGTCCATGGTGCCGAGGTCGCCGGTATGGAGCCATCCGTTCCGATCCAGTATTTCGCGGGTGGCTTTTTCGTTTTTGTAATAGCCTTTCATTACATTTTCGCCGCGTACCATTATTTCGCCGACTACGTTTTCGGGATCGGGTGAATCAATGCGCATTTCGAGCTGATCGACACAACGGCCTGCGGAATTAAACCGGGCCTCGCGCCAGCCGGCATAACTGATGAGCGGACCGCATTCGGTCATACCATAGCCTATGGTAAATGCAAAACCTGCTTTTCGCAATACTTCCTGAACTTCCTCATTCAAAGCAGCACCCCCAATAACTATTTCGTGGAAATTGCCGCCAAAACTTTCGGTAAGCTTAGTCTTGATTTTGCCCAGGATGATATTATCCATGAAAGGAATTTTCATCAGGAATTTAACCTTGGTTTCCTCCAGAACAGGTTTAATCTGTTTTTTGAAAATCTTTTCGATGATAAGTGGAACCGAAAGAATTAACCTGGGACGAATCTCAGCGAAAGCTTTGAGCAGCAGCTGAGGTGTTGGCATTTTGCCAAGGAAAGTAATATGGCAGCCCGAAGTAAACGGGTAAAGGAATTCGATGGCGCAGCCGTAAGCATGGGCAAGCGGAAGGAAACTGAGGATATGATCGCCAGGAACTAAAGGCATATAAGTGCGCGCATAAACCATGTTTCCGGTGATGTTATTATGAGTAAGCATTACGCCTTTCGAAAAACCGGTGGTTCCTGAAGTGTAAATAATAGCGAAAAGTTCGGAATTGGTAACAATAAGTTTAGGAAGCTTTTCTTTACCGAAATCTTTGGTCAGTAAAGTTTTAAATTTAGCAATGTGTTCGGTCAAATGCTTATTGCGGGCATACAAGGGCGAAAAATCATCGAGCGAGATAACCGATTTGAGCTTGGGCAGATTATCTTCGTCAAGCACATCCCAGTTTGCATTGTTGGCAAACAACATAACGCTTTCGGAATGATTGATTATATGTTGTACATCGTTAGGCGTAAAGTTTGGCAATATGGGCACAACCACTGCCCCATAAGTTACAATAGCCTGGTAGGCAATAGCCCATTCAGCACAGTTTTTTCCGATCAGGGCAATTTTTTCGCCTTTTTTAAGACCACATTTATGAAACAGTTTGTGCAGGTAATACATACTCCTCCCAACTTCACCATAAGTATAACTTACTGATTCATAATTAGTAAAAACGATTCGGTTCCAGTTTTCAAGTATGCTGTTCCATACAAACCGAGTATAGTTTTCTTTTAACATGATGACAGGTTTTAAAACACACTAATTTATATATAATTTCCTGGCGATTGGCCAGGCTGCCGATTGTTTTTTCTTTTCATTTGATTGTTATTGTGTTATGGAAATTCTTTACCCGGCAAAAGCGCATTTCAATTCAAAGTTAATCATTTTGTAAGAAATTTTACAGAAATGATCTCAAGTGAAATCCTGCCTGAAAATAAAAAGATCCCTTGAGCATAATTAAATTTTATGGGTTTCGGGAATCAATTATAAGATGAGAATATTTAACAATATTGCCCTTACGCCTGTCGGCACCTCCCCTAAAATCAGGTGGGGCAGATTGTACCCTACAGAAGCACAATCTAATAGATTTCCTTATGCTCATATTATTTTTTATTCCTGAAACAACATTATTTATAAGTTCGTGTTCATATTACCCTGTTAAACGTAAAATAACCATGAAATTATTTCCAATCCATACCGGTAACTTCAAACTTGACGGTGGCGCCATGTTTGGCGTAGTTCCTAAAAGCATTTGGAACAAGGCATACCCTGCTGATGAAAACAACCTTATAAACCTGGCCATGCGATGCCTACTGGTGGTTGATGGCGATCGCCGCATATTGATTGACAACGGCATCGGAAATAAACAGGACGAAAAATTCTTTGGCCATTATCATCTTAACGGTGATTTTAGTTTGTTAGGTTCATTGAAAGAAGCGGGTTTTAACGCTGAAGATATTACGGATGTTTTTCTCACTCACCTGCATTTCGACCACTGCGGCGGTACTGTAAAATATACTGCTGACAAGAGTGGTTTTGAGCTCACATTCCCAAATGCAACCCACTGGCTGAGCAAGCCTCAGTGGGACTGGGCCACACGCCCGAACCGCCGCGAAAAAGCTTCGTTTCTGCACGAAAACATGATGCCTGTTGCCGAAAGTGGCAAACTGAAATTATTCGATGACCCTTTTGAATTGATACCAGGTTTTGACGTAAGAATTTATAACGGGCATTCGGTCGGCCAGGCTATTCCTTTTATCAACACCGGCATGCACACAGTTGTTTTTATGGCTGATACCACACCCACAGCAGCACATGTCCCCTTGCCCTATATTATGAGTTATGATACACAGCCTCTGATTTCGCTTACCGAAAAGGAAGCCTTTTTGAATGAAGCGGTAGAGAAGAAATATATCCTGTTTTTTGAGCATGATGCCTACAATGAATGCTGTACGCTGGAAATGACAGAAAAAGGAATTAAAGTTAAAAAGACCATGAGCCTAAAAGATGCTCTCGTTTAAATTATGATATTTATTGTTGAAATAGCAGATTATCTGCTTTTTTCAACCCGGTTTTTTTGCTTTTCAAGCTCGATTTTCTTCGTTTCGCCGGAAAAATATATTTTGTTATCTGATGCTGCCCCATTTTTGCATCATCAAACAAAAACCGAAACCGTATGAAACTAATACTCTTATTCATAACTGCATCACTTTTCTCAGCAGGTCTTTGGGCACAGCAACTGCAGACCATACGCGGACATGTTACCGATAAAGAATCAAAAACTCCGCTTCCCGGGGCAAATGTTATTCTTCCGGATACCGAACCTCTTGCAGGAACTACAGCCTTGAAATTGTGGATGAACGGAGAAACCATTTAATCTTTACAGGACTCACAACACACGTTTTTTTAACCTGCAGATTGATTTTCATTGAAAAGGCTCTCAAATCTGCATTTTACGCCGCCACCTTCCTGTACCTCCATACTGCCAAAGTGAGCGAAATAACCGCATAAATTACAACAGAAATAAATGGTTTCAGAATATCCTGAAACTCCGATCCTTTCAACATTATCATGCGCATCATTTTAATAAAATACGCAATAGGGTTAATTATATTAATATTCTGAGCCCATGCCGGCATACTATCAACAGGCGTAAACAATCCGCTCATCATAATAAATACCACGGCAAAAAACCAGGCAAGGAACATAGCCTGCTGCTGCGTGTTTACCAAAGTGGAAATAAATAACCCTATACCCAGCACAGCCAGTAAATAAACAGCAGCTACGCCAAAAATCAGCCACAGGCTTCCGATTATGGGTATGTTGAAAATTAAACGTGCCAGTAATAACCCAAAAGCCAGTTCAAAAAGCGCAATAAACCAAAACGGAATCAGTTTCCCTACAACAAACTGGTATTTCTTTACCGGCGAAACGTTAATTTGCTCAATGGTGCCCATTTCCTTTTCACGTACAACGTTCATCGATGAAAGAAACATGCCTATTACCGTAACCAGCAATACCAGGATTCCGGGAACCATATAGGTTTTGTAATCAAGCTCAGGATTAAACCAATAGGAATACCGGATATTAAAAGGCGGTTTTATTTCAACTCCGCCCGATAAATCAGTGATAATTTCCCGGTTATAATCCACTATAATTGAATTGCCATAGGCATTCATGATAGCTGCTGCGCTGCCATCAATAGCATTGCTGATTAATTGAACCGAAGCTATGTTTTCCTTTTGCAGGTCGGTTTCAAAACGTGGAGGGATAATTAGAATCTGATTGGCAGTGCCTTTTTTTAGGTATTCTTCAGCTTCAATATAAGAAGCTGGGTAAGCTAAAACATGATAAAAAGGCGGAGCTGTAAATTTTGAAGCCAACTGCCGCGAAGCAACCGAATGATCCTGATCGACAATTACCAGATTGATATTTTTAATCTCAAATGTAACGGCAAATGCAAGTATCAGCAGCTGAACAACCGGAATAACAAAAATAATGGGCAGCATCGTTTTATTACGGAATATCTGCCGGAATTCTTTTTGTAGTATGTATAGAATAATTTTCAAGGGTTTGTCGGGTACTAATGAGATTTCCAATTAAATTTGTTCTTTCTTTTGTTTTGAATTTTGATTTGAATTTCTCTTGCTTTATCTATCCCCTTCAATCCAGTCTCACTTTAAACTTCTTCACACTTAGTGCAATAAAAAACAGTGTCATCCCGGTAATAATGAGCGTTTCTTTCCAGATATACTGGAAGCCAAGTCCTTTAATCATAATTGATTTCACGATGATGATAAACCAGCGTGGCGGCATAATATTGCTTAGCACCTGCAAGGCAACAGGCATGTTCTCGATCGGGAAAATAAACCCACTTAGCAGTATCGTCGGCAGCATTAGTGCAAACATCGAAAGCATCATGGCCATTTGCTGGCTGTTGCTTACCGTTGATATAAATATGCCCAGCGACAGTGCCATCACAATAAACAACAAACTTTCGGCCAGCAACAGTAAAAGGCTGCCTTTCACCGGCATTCCAAGTACAAAGTAACTCAACAACAAAATGGTGACTGCATTAATAAAGGCAAGAAGAACATACGGAATTACTTTACCTGAAAGGATCTGCATAGGGCGCATGGGCGAAACCAGCAAAACTTCCATGGTACCCATTTCTTTTTCGCGGGCAATTGAGATGGAAGTCATCATGGCAGTGATAAGCATCAGTAAGATCGTAATTACACCCGGAACAAACATAAAAACACTTTTTAATGCCGGGTTATACATCATCTGCGATTCGGTAGTTATGGTTACAGGCAGCGAAAGGCCTTTCATATATTCCTGCTGATAATCATTAATGATTGCCGAAGTATAACTTACAAGAAGGTTTGCGGTATTGGGGTCGCTGGCATCGGCAATAACCTGTATGCCAGCCTGGCGATCTTTTTCAAGTCTAGAGGCAAAATCACTTTCGAAAATAATCACTTCTTTAATCTTGCCATGCCTGAAAATTTCTTCGATATGACCTTCGCCAGGCACCTGGTCAGCAAGTATAAAGAATCCTGACGAAAGTAGTTTTGATGTTATAGCTCTCGTAACCTGGTCGTTGGAGTGATCGATAATGGCTACCGGGGCATTCTTGATTTCTGTCGAAAGCGCAAATCCAAATAACAGGACCTGTATCACCGGCATCCCGAAAAGCACTATCATCGACCTGTAGTCGCGGAAGATGTGGTAGAACTCTTTGATGATAAAACCTTTCATTGATTTACGATTTCGGATTTACGATTTACGACTGGGGAGGTTTTTTGTGTTTTTGGGGTGTTGTGTATTTATATTCTGGGTGATGTATGAATAACGATTGGTGTATCAGGTTTTCATTCGTAAATCGTCATTCGAAATCTTAAATTCATTTTCTAATTTCTGGCAATCTTCAGGAAGACTTCCTCGATATTGGCTGCATTGTATTTCAATTTCAGATTGGCCGGTGTGTTTAGTGCTACAATTTTTCCATCCGCCATTATACTTACCCGATTACAATATTCAGCCTCGTCCATATAATGCGTGGTAACAAAAACGGTAATTCCCTGGCTGGCGGTTTCGTAAATAATTTCCCAGAACTGCCGACGGGTTATCGGATCAACTCCACCGGTAGGTTCATCTAAAAAAACGATGGAAGGACGGTGAATGATTGCCACGGAGAATGCAAGTTTCTGTTTCCAGCCCAGGGGCAGTGAACCGAGTATTTGGTTTTTCTCACTTTCAAGCCCTAACCTGCCGAGTAATTCTGAAGTCCGCTCTTTTATAATTGTCATGGGGAGTCCGTAAATTCCTCCGTAAAAGCGAAAATTTTCCCATACCGAAAGATCTTCGAAAAGCGAAAACCGCTGGCTCATATACCCGATCCGTTTTTTAATCATTTCCGACTGCCGGTAAACATCATAGCCAGCCACCATAACCTTTCCGGACGTAGGGGCCGACAACCCGCACAGTATCTTCATTGCAGTAGTCTTCCCGGCTCCGTTTGCACCCAGGAAACCAAAAATCTCGCCTTCCCCGACCGAGAAAGTAAGATGATCGTTGGCAACAAAGCTTCCGAATTTTTTTACCAGGTTTTCTACTTCAATTATTTTCATGAAGGGTTGGGGGGGTGGGGGTTAGGGGTTAGGGAAGGTTTGAAGGGTTTGAAGAGTTCTGGGATTTTATGTTAACTTTGCAAGATAAAGGCACTCTAAACGCTTTATCTACGCCGGGCATCCCGCTTTTCACTTTTCATTATTCTAATCACTCCTTTTTCATCATTTCCATAAAACAATCCTCGATGGATGGTTCAATTTTCGAAATCTGAACATTGCTGTTGCCGGTTGATTGCAGATAGGAAACAATATCATCCTGTTTAACCGACTCGTCCGTAAGGGAAACATGAATGTGCTCCCCGAAAGGAAAAGCTGTCCTTGTGGCCTTATATTGCCTTAAATCGCATAGTAAACGATACACATCATCGGCTTTTACCGCCCACAAATCCCGATCGTAATTGGACCGAATCGCCACAGGAGTGTCAATGCTCATTATATTACCGTTTTGTATCAGTGCAACCCGATCACAACGCGAAGCTTCATCCATATAAGGTGTTGAAACAACAATGGTTATGCCACTTTGCTTCAATTTGGCCAGCATTTCCCAGAATTCAATACGCGAAACAGCATCAACGCCTGTTGTTGGTTCATCAAGTATTAAAACCCCGGGTTTGTGTATTAGCGCACACGACAATGCCAGCTTTTGTTTCATACCACCCGAAAGTTTACCGGCTTTACGGTTTTTAAATGGCTCTATGTGGCTGTAAATATCTTTCACCAGATCGTAATTGGCTTCGGGAGTAGTTTTGAAAATACCCGCAAAAAAGCGGAGGTTTTCTTCGACAGTGAGATCCTGGTACAACGAAAACCGTCCGGGCATATAGCCAAGGATTTTACGCAGTTTCCGGTAATCCTTCACTGTGTCGTGTCCTTCCACTATCATGGTGCCACTGTCGGGGATCAGTAAAGATGTGATGATCCTGAACAGGGTTGTTTTGCCGGCTCCGTCGGGTCCGATAAAACCAAAAAGCTCGCCTTTCGATACATCAAACGAAATATCATCCAGAGCTGTTTTTTCTCCGTAACGCTTTGTAATGTTTGATGCTTTGATGGATATATGGGTGTACATGTGCGTATTCTCAATAAAATCAAGCAATAAGAGATTTGTTTTGGAGATTTTGACAGAAATAAAAAGGTACGCAAAGCGATGGAATAAAAATCTCAGCATAAAAATAACTTTGATCCCTGATCCCAAAAGCCTAAACTCAAAAGCCGTTCTAACTACTTCCTCATTGTTGCTTCCTTAGTCCAGTAAGCTGTTTTACCAAGTCCCATCCACGAAGCGCCTATGTAACCCCTGATTTTAACTTTATTGGCCGATTCGAAATTGATATAGCAATTATATGTTTTTCCACTCGCCGGATTATAGATAGTTCCATCTATCCACTCTTCATTTGATTTATCATATTTGAAACCTTTTAAGATTTCAAGACCAATAATGGCGCGATTTTGAAGTTTAGCATCCGGGTTTTTATCATCAACCTTTGGCTTGCCGTCTTTCAGCGGTTCCTTGAGCCAAACTATCTTGCCATAATATTTTCCATTTGCATCTTTGTAAATATTAACCTGTGATTTTTCGGCACCGGTTTCATCGTCAAAAGTCAGGTAGTAACCCAATATTTTATCCGGTTTTCCCTGCGCGTTAACAGTTGAAGCGAATGCCAGTGAAAAGACCAGTAAGGCTGCGGTGATTGTAATTTTCATGATTTTGAGGATTTGGTTTAACTTGTTTTGATTGTTTGATTATGGTTTGTAAAGGACAATATGGTTCAAAATTGTTCAAAATTGTTCAACAGTGGTTCAGCTGTTGGAGTTTTTTGTTCGCGATAACACTTTTGTTCATCCTTTTTTAATTTTGCTTTTTGTCCGCCTTAGGCGGATTGAATTTCTATTTATTCCTTTCTTCAAAATTCACTTCCGCAGGCATGGCTATTTTCAGACTTCCATCATTCGGAACTTTTATTTTTACGCCATACACAAGGTTAACCCGTTCTTCTTTGGTTTGAATGATTTTGGGTGTAAACTCTGCTTTTGGAGATATCCAGCTTACTACACCGCTAAGTTTACGGTTACTTTTTTTTTCGGCGTCAATCAGTACTTCCACCTGCTCGCCGATTTTCACTGCCGGTAGCTGCGCTCCCGACACATAAACTTTCAATTCCATAACGCTAAGGTCGGCTATTTTATAAAGCACCCGACCGGGAGCAGCTATCTCACCAGCTTCGGCAAACTTATTCAACACAGTTCCTCTTACCGGATTCCGGATATAACACTTGTGTATCGATTCGTTAACCTGAGCTATCTGGCGTTCAACAACCTCCATTTCCTTAGTGATTCCGGCATACTGCGTTTGTATCGAAGCTTCCTGCCTGTCAACCAGGTCAAGGGCGCCGTTAATATCATCAAGCTGTTTCTGTGTAGCAGCTTTGTCGGCAATTAACCGCGTTACCCGGTTTTTTTCTATCGTCAGATTAGCTTTTTGCTGTTGCTGCACTCCTATCTGGCTTCCGATGCCACTCCTTTTTACCGAAATGGCTGACTTTTGAGACTGCAGCTGAAGCTTTTTCAGGAAAAGGTCAGTTGTGTCAATTAAGGCAACGATTTTCCCCGAATCAATATCCATCCCTTCGCCTGCATCAAGATAGTGAATACGCCCGGTGCTTTCAGCCGAAACAGTAACCTGCACAGCCTCAAAATTTCCGTAGGCATCACTCAGGTTGTCACGTTTGCTGCAGGAAGAGAACCCTGCCAAAACCATTATTACCAATATGCTTTGTCTTGTTGTCATTGTTTTAACTGAATTTCTTAAAATTCATATGTTGTATTTGACTATTTCAATTTCGACTTTTACAATCCCCCGGTTGCAGCTTTATACAGCGATTTCGACTGCAACAATTGCACACGGTGAAGATTACGGGTGAGCATAGCTTGTTCTTCGGCAAGCTGTTCAGTAATATACTCTGTAGAGGTTAGGGTTCCGTTTTCGAGTTGTGAGGCTGCCGAGAGAGTGATTGATTTGCGAAGATCTATTATTTCATTATCACTTTTAAGCATCTCTTCTGCTTTTGCAACTTCTGCCAGGTATTGCTGTACCAAAGCTTTATTTGCCATATCGAATGCATTTTTCTGATTTTCAATAATATGACTATTCAGATCAATGATCTGTTTTTCGCGGCCGGTCTGGTTCCAGTTCCAGAAATTCCAGGTTACTTTTGCACCAACGGTATAAAAAAATGCAGAACCTTCTTTAAAAATATTATAGCCGGGATTCCCATACCCGGTGGTTCCAAAACCATACACGCGGGGCAAATCTTTCGAAAAGGATAGTTTTTTTGTTGCTTCCAGTTTTTGCTGCATTAACCCGAAGACACCGAATTCTGGTCTCAGGTTGGTATAAACTGAAAGGTTGACGTCATAGACGGGTTCTGCAAAAGCTGCATTTTCAGTAATTTTGAGTCCGGTCAGAACCTGCATAGTATTGATATGTGCACGTTTCTGCGATTTTACTTCAAGCAATCGCTGACCGGATTTAAGTATCTCAGCCTTTAACACGTCAGCTGAGGATGGAAGCAAAACACCTTCGCGAACCGAAATATTTACTTTAGTTAACCTTGAATTCAGATCACTGATTGTATTATTTATCACCCCAATATTCAGATCGGACAATAAAATACTGAAATACAGTTGATTAATGCGCTCACGCATTTTGTAAAGCTCTGAATCATTATTCAGCTGGTTGATCTGGCGGTTATATTCCTCAACGGCACTTTGTGCGTCTAAATTTCCGCCTCCATAGATCAGCTGGTTAGCATCAATTGACATTTTGTATTGTGCTTTGGGGATCACAGGTGCCGGTGCCCCGGGAATATTGTAAAGGATCTGTATAACTTCGTTCTGATAAGTTCCCTGGCCGTTAAGGTTAAGTTGCGGTAGCTTGCCGTTATCAATATTCGCTTTCATGAGATTACTCGACTCTGCATAAATATCATTCTGGCCCGAGAGCGGATGATTTTTCATGGCTGCAACCATACATTCATCGAGTGTAATTGTTTGCTGCTGGCAAAACGCTTTAGCACTTGAGGCAAGCATAATGCAAAGCAAAAATGTTCTGTACATCATACTGTTATTGATTTTAATACAAAATCGATGATTTCATTTTGCCTGGAATCCAGGTAAATACGATATTCTTCATCATTCATTACGAAGATGGTTTGCACGATTGGCCTGGCTACAAACGGAAAAATACACATGGCTATAAGGTTAACCATCAGATGTTCGGCTTTAATCGGCCTTATTAATCCCTGTGCCGCTTCTGTATCAATCTGTTTTTGAATATGCCTTGGATCAATACCCGTTTTCCTCAAATGTTTCAGAAAGCGGTCGGGATTTGAATTGAGTGTGTTTATAACAAAAGCAGGGATAAAAGGATTCTCACCGATTCCTTTAAGATACACTTTTACAAAAAGGACAATCTTTTCTTTAATACATATTTCGGCCGCAAGTACCTGTTTCATGGCCGGGAAAAGATTTGCAGCTACTTCACTGAACACTGCTTCGAATAATTTCTCCTTTGTACGGAAATAATAATGCAGCAACGCTTTGTTAATTCCTGCATGATCGGCTATTTCCTGCATCCGCGCTCCATCAAGTCCTTTGGCAATAAAAACCTCCCTGGCTGCTTTGAGTATTTGACTTTCTGTATTTTCTGCAATCGCATTCATTATACGAATGATTTAATTCTTTGGTTTAACCATATGATTTAACCATGTGGACAAAATTAAAACAAAAAAAAATCAGATTTTACAAAACCTGAAAAATATTTATTTCTGATAGATTGAAATATGGAATTTAAAGAACTTTGGAGTATCCTTTTTTGTTACAATTGCTGAATTTCTATATGCTATTTAGATTTCACTGAAGCAGTTTCTTTAAAGTCAATAAATTCCGCTCCCCAAATAATCGATTCAAGCTGCCGTACATAATTCCGTTTCGATTTGTTCGGGTAATATACATACCCGTCGAAAACAACAACCCGTTGGCGTGGAGCATCTACAATAGTATAATTTACAAACGGGCCACCCATAAAATCGCCTTCGGTACGCCACAATCCACGAGTTTCAAGCGCATACAGGCCTTTAAAAAGTATTTTTCGCGTAACCGGCTCATAGTATTCACGTTCCGTTGTCATATACGATCCGTCAACTGAACCCGGGATATATAATTTAGTGTACCTGTCGCGTACTGCAAGAACTGCCTTCGGATTTATCTGCGAAGTATCCTTGTATGGAAAAGTATATATTAAAATGCCCAGGCTCATGGTAGTAGCCTCGGAGCGAAGCCAGACAAAATCCCTCATTTTCTTAGCCTTATAAAAATCCTTCGAAACCACCATCTTTATACCGAAAGTGTCAGCAAGTGTTTTTTCGATTTCGAAATCGCGGCTTAACGCATTCTGTGCACTAAATCTTGCACGTTCATTCTGGTTGAAAAGTTCTCTGACTGCCTCGCTATGCCTGGCGAAAAGATTAATAAATCCGGTATCGGAAGATGCTTTGACTTTAATTACACGTTGGGGATGCGACCATACATTCCTGAGTGTTTCAACCTTCCCTTTTTCAACCTCCGGGGTGATGTTGATTACAAGAATATTTCGGTGTGTCTGAAGGAATTTGCTAAAATCCTTTTCAGAAATGTTAATAAGGGTAAATTCAGGTTCTCCTTCCGGAAGGCCTTCCATCGAACGGGTGAAAACTCCTCGTACGGTATCGCCAACAGGCCCGTTCCAGAGCTTTTTACTACATACTACTATTATTTCCGATCCCCGCCCTGTCGAATTAGGGCCTTTGGTTTTGCCTTCGTTACAGGAAGCTAAAGTAAAAGATATAACAAGCAGAAAAACTGCACTCTTGAACCACATCAGGAAAATATTCTTAATAAAAACTTCAATATTCAGGTAAAGAAAACAGCATCACTTAGCCAGCCGGAAGTATCACTTTAATCTTTTGTCCAACTTTAAGTCCGGCACCACTACCTGAAATTTTATTCCATTCCTTAAGCTGATCAATTGATACACCATTGTATTTTTGCGAAATACTCCAAAGCGTATCACCTGGTTTTACAGTATAATAAACAAGCTTTAAATCTCCGGCGGTTTCATTCGGGGGGCTATCATTAGCCGCTGTTTTCGAATCAATATCGCTAGCAGGTGCATTTATCCTGAGTTTCTGGCCTATGAGCAGGTTATTGCTTTCCAGTGAATTCCAGGCCACAAGGTCATCAGAAGTAACTTTATAGGTAGTAGCGATTTTCGACAGATTTTCCCCTTTTTTAACTACATGATATTTGGCATTTTGAGAAGTCTTATTTACCGTATGCGAAGGCTTTGCGTTTTCCGGTTCTGAATTATCGGCAATACTTTCATTCACTATTGTTTTGCCCGGAGCATTAACCCTCAGTTTCTGACCTATCATTAAATTATTGGATTTGAGTTTATTCCAGGTCGTCAGATTTTTAGTTGTAACATGGTACTTTGCTGCAACTTTCCCAATACTTTCGCCTTTCTTTACCACATGATATTTGGGATTTACAGTTGTTGTAATTGTCTTTTTATCAACAGAAGCAGTTGTCTTTTCGGGATTAAGCGAATCAGTATTTGATGACAGATCCTTTGTGTCAGGAACCGTTTTGGGGGTTTTAGCAAGCACAGCCGGCTGTTTGGTCTGAACATAAATTTTAAGTGCCTGACCTTTATATACACTTGATTTTTTCAGTTTATTCCATTTTTTTATTTCTGAAGTGGAACAATCATATTTACGGGCAATAGTAGCTAGTGTTTCCCCTTTTCGCACTTTGTGGGTAACTTTCTTGGTAATTACATCATAATCAGCATTATCCTGAGGTTTAAATTGGTTAGGATCGTATCCCTTTAGCTGATAATAAGCATATAAATTGGGTTCATTATTTATAAAATCAGCAATCGATTTTTGTGGAAGGCGGATAAAGAACGGATTGGATGGTGTAGCCGGGATAAAACCAGTGCGGAAAGTAGGATTCAGAAATTCGAGATCAGAAATGCTTAATTTAAGCTTATCGGCAAGAATACCTAATGTGAGTGGCTGCCGCACTGCAACAGTATCAGTTTCGTGATAGAGTATTTTTGGCATAATAGGGTAAATATTATGCTCATTCGAATATGCCATCACATAATTTACGGCAATAAAGGCAGGAACATAATCACGGGTTTCGCGTGGCAGGTAAGGCATAATTTCCCAGAATGTCATTTTGCCGCCCGATCGCCTGATGGCCTTATTAACATTTCCCGGCCCTGAATTGTAAGCGGCCAACACCAACAACCAGTCATGATACATATTATAAAGATCGTTAAAATGGCGGCAAGCTGCAACAGTTGCTTTAAGCGGATCGTTGCGGTCATCAACATACGATGTAACCTCAAGGCCGTAAACTTTACCGGTATAATACATAAACTGCCACAAACCTCCTGCACCAACCCTCGAACGGGCTTTGGCATTAAGTGCCGATTCAACAATTGCCAGGTATTTCAATTCCAACGGAACATTATATTTGTCAAGCTGCTGCTCAAATATGGGAAAATACATCTGTGCCAGGCCTAGTACGCGTGAGGTAGTTCCCCGCTTCTTATTTGCATACATATCAATGAACATACGTATGTACGGATTGTATGTGAGTTCAATAGGTGAACCAACATCAAGCCTCTGCATACGATAATAGTAAACCGAATCAGGATATGTAGGGATGAAATTAGGGAGAAAGTCATATTTGTTTTCCGACAACCTGGTCCTGGTATCAGCACTGCTTTCAAAATATTTAAGTGTGCTCAGGCTGTCGAGAGCGGCAACAATAAAATTATCGTTCACAAATTCGAAACCGGTTGCAGATTTTTCGGTAGCAGTATACTCTCCGGCCTGCTGGGCACTTACTATACCGGTGATGCCGAATAAAAACAGTATGATCAGTTTTTGGATTTTCTTCATTCTAAGTTCTTTAGTTTTTGAGCCAGGTTTCAGTTTTTGCTTTCTACTGTTTGCAGGGAGCATAAATTTGGCTAAAAATACAAAAAACACACTTTTATTAATGTGCCCCTTATATTATTAATTCACAATCGGTTGTTAAAAAGTATAACGGTAAAAACCGTATTTTTGGTATCCGGCCAGCTATTTTTTTACCATGAGCAGTAAGCTATTCATCTAAAGTAAACTTGATAGCTAAGCCGTGAGAAGGCCGGATTGTATTACTGGCTATTTGCCGGTATTGGCATCTGATTTGGTATCGGTGTCTTCCTCTTTAATCCCGTCCTTAAAGCTTTTCACGCCTTTTCCAATACCGCGCATCAGTTCGGGAATTTTTTTTCCGCCGAAAAGCAAAAGCACTATGGCGAGGATGAGAATTATTTCAGTTGGCCCTAATTTACCCATGATTATTGTTTGTTTTTCTTGGTATAGATTGCAAAGTTAAAGCAAATACATAAGCAAAAATGCATATTTTAACATAAAAGTTCTAAAAAGATAAATAGCCGGTTCAAAAAAATCGTCCGAAAACTTTCTAAAAACAACCTGATTGCCCGGCAGTTACTTCAGTCGGCAATTGAAATTTGACAGAAAATGAAGGATTTATATATTCAGCCAGCCCGAAGGATTTTGCACAATAGTACCTTGCCAGAGCTCAAAATGAAGCCGCGATCTTGATTCTCCTTCAGAAGTAGATATGGTTCCCAGTGTTTGCCGTGTTTTAACTTTATCTCCTTTTTTTACCGTAACGTTCTGAAGATTTGAATATACTGTAAGATAATCGCCATGCCTCACAATTACTATATAATTCAGGTTTGCGATAAATAAAACACTCGAAACTTCCCCGTCAAACACCACTTTGGCTGTTGAACCTGAAGCTGAGATAATATCAATACCATTGTTTTTAATTTTAATATTCTGAAATTCGGCATGAGGATGTTCTCCAAATGAAGATATTACAGCTCCTTTATCTACTGGCGAAGGCAAACGTCCCTTGTTGCCTGCAAAACTGCCTGTGAGGGCTACTTCCTCGGCAGTTGATGACATACTATTCGATTTCACAGAGGCTGCCTTTGCTGCAGTAGGCCGGGCTTCTTCAACTTTTGCAATAGCTTCTTCTTTCGGAGGCTCGGTTGTTTTTGCTGCCGGATCGGTTTTGGATTTCATTTTTTTATCCGCTTCGGCTTTTGCCCTGGCTTTACGATCGGCTTCGGCAGCCGCTCTTTTCTCGGCAGCAGCTACAGCAGCCGCTTTCTTTATTTTCTCATCGTTGGCTTTTTTAATCTCAGCGGCTATAATGGCTTCGATGGCAACCTGCAGTTTATTCAGGGCAACTTCATTATTCCGAAGTTTAACAAGCAGTTTTTTCTCCTGTGAAGTCAGATTTTTTACTTTCTCATCCTTCTGGTTTTTTTCATCAGCCAGCAGATTACGCTCCTGTTCACGGGTATGTTTTAACGTGAGTTTGGAAGATTTCCTCTTTTCAAGTTCCAGTTTCTTGGTGGCAAGCATTCTTTGGGTTTCAGTGATCGAATTCACCTGCGATTTACGGTATCCCGTATATTGCTGAAGGTACTTAAGCCTTTTATATGCCTGGTTAAAATTGTGCGACGAAAATATAAACATCAGCCGGTTATAAGCACTCCGGTTGCGATAGGTCGAGTATATCAGGCGGGCATATTCATCCTTCAGGTTTTTCAGGTTAATGGTGATCCGGTTTATAGTATCACTCATGCTGCTAACCTGGCTTTCGATACTTCCGACTTCCTGTTCAATTTCCTGAATCAACTCCTCACGTTTGTTAATTTTTTTATTGATCAATACCAGCTGATTCACGTTGGCTGATTTGTTCTTTTGGGTTTGCTCCAGTTCCCGGTTCATTTCAATAATTTCGCGTTCGAGCTTCGATTTCCGGCTTTGAAGTTTATTCTTATCGTTTTGTGCATTCAGTGTCACAGTAATTGCAGCAACGAAAAGCATTACTATGCTGCTGCACAGAATAATATAAAACCTTGTATTTCGGGAATTGATTCTCATTTCTTATCCGGTCGTAAATTTTTAATTTCCGAATAGCTCTCAGGTACTTTGAAAGGATAGGTTTGTTCCTGGTCAATTTGAATTTTCGAAAAGCTGATTATAATGCGGATTTTTTTATCAACGGTTTCAACCCTGAAATCGAGGTTTGAAGGTATCAGTTTTCCTTCGATATTTTCAAATTCAGAATAATTAGCCAGAAATTTTCGGCTATCACGTTCGGCTTCTTTCAATAACACCTTCGATATTTTAAAATTTTCGGGATCGAGCCAAATGCTTTGAATCGGGATACTGATATCATCCTCGCTGCGGCGGACAAACCTCCTGAGTTTTCGCCTGTCGACAGTGCTGAGTTTATAAAGCTGGTTGTCAACCGAAGCCCTGAATGTATTCGATTCGTATAATGAAAAATCATTCCCGATCAGAAATGCCTGAGCCATATCGTAATCCAGGGTTTTGTTCAGGAGCTTATTGATATAGGAAAAACTTTGCAGCAAATATGTATCATTCAGCCTGTTAATATACTTGATTGAATCAGGTGTAAGCATAAACCGAACCGCTTCAATGCCAAGGGCAGGTGTAATCGAAATCCATATTATGCTGTCGCGGAGAATTCGCAGATTGCCGGAAACTGTTGTTTTTTTCTTGCCTACAGTATAATTTACATTGAATTTAGCTGAAAACTGATCAAATTTTAATTCATGCTCCTTTAATTTGTTTACAAGATAATCAGCACCTTTCTCTTTTAGTGGTTCCCTGACAGCTTTACGACTTCCTGTACAAGCAACCAGGCTTACTGTGATCACTAACAGCATGATTATTCGAAATAACAGGCTGGAAATTTTACTCATAAAATTTCCCTTCTTTAACTTTTCGCTCCAGGAATTCTGTTACTGAACCCTGTTTAAGAGCATTTTGCCAGTAAAGGAGTGCTTTGTCTTTGTCACCAAGTTTGTAGTATATATCTCCCAGGTGTTCAAGCACATCCGGATCGGCAGATGATGTTGCATCAACGGCTTTCTGAACCCATTCAGCAGCTTCGGTGTACCTTTCCATTTTATACAAAACCCATCCATAGGTATCCATATTAGCTGCATTACCGGGGTCTAATTTAACGGATTTTGCCGACATGGTTTCCGCTTTTTCAAGGTTTTCGTTGCGTAACGAGAGGTAGTACGCATAATTATTGAGCACATAGCTGTTTTCGGGATCCAGTTTCAGTGCTTTTTCATAGTTTTCATCTGATAAACGGTACTCTTTCATCCGGTTGTAAGCATCACCTAAATATGTATAAAACTGAACAACAAGTATATTATTCCCGCTCACTAGTTTCACACCTGTAGTGAAATTTGTAATGGCAGCATCATAGTGTTTTTTCTCCAGCAAAGCTACGCCTTTAAACAAGTATGGAACCGGCAACAATGGGAACAACTCAATGGCACGGCTGCTTTCGTCATCCAATGCCTCATAATCAGCTAATTGTATTTCGGCATTCAACAGGCTTTCCCAAACAGCATACCGACTGCTGTCAATAGCAATAACTGTCCGGAATTCGGTGCGGGCTTCTGTATATTTTTTATCATCGAGCAGAAAATCACCATACATCGAATGAGCTTTCGGGTTTTCCGGATGTGTTTTTACAAGAATCTGAGCCAGCTCAAAAACATCGGATTTGTTTTCATTGTATATTTCAGAAACGGTAAAATAAGTGAGAAGAACTCTTATTTTGGTATCAATATCGAGTGCAGGATTGGCGAAACCAAGTTTCATTTCCTCGAACGAACGTTTTATATCTCCCTTTTGCCTGTAATAGTCGGCCATAGTGATATGGATATATGGATTTTCCGGATCCTTTTCAAGGATTTTCTGGTAGTACACAGCGGCTTCATCCGTTTCGCCTGCCTGCATATACATTTCGGCAAGCATCGAAAGATACCTGGTTTCCTCTTCGGGAAATTCTATTATCAGTTTTTCAATCTCTTCAGCAGCTTTATCATATTTCTTCTGGATCAGGTAAACACGCTGTTTCTGTAGCGAAATCTCCTCCGTTACACCGAGTAACGCTTCAATTTTATCGTATGTTTTTATAGCATTGTTACCATCGTTGTTCATCAGGTAGGCATTGGACAGCTCATACAGGTAATCCACACTCTGCGGATCTTGCTTAACCAACTTTTCACAGGTTTCGAGCAGTTCTTTTTTCTTCCCGGCTTTGCCGTAAATTTCGACCAGCAGTAGCTTGTACCACTTATTTCCGGGTTCAATTTCTGATGCATTTTCTGCATACCTTGCAGCTGTGGTAAAATCATTGGTATCGAAATACAATTGTGAAAGTTCATACATGGAAGGTGCATGCTGGGCGTTTTTACTAAGGCACGATTCATAAAGGGAAATAGCTTTAGGAATATCACCCTTTAGCTTTGCGTTAGTTGCATCGATAAAAATATTGGTAACCTCCGAACTGTTTACAGCATTTTCAGTGGTAGTTTCATCCTTTTGTTTCTTTTTCTTTTCGCGTTTCTGCGAAAAACCTGCACCTGGCCAAAGTATGGCTGTGATAAGCAGTAAAATGAGTGTTTTATTCATTCAGTGGATTGTGCTAATTGTTTGATTTGCTTTATTTTAGTTGAGTATTCCAGGGATCAAATGCCCCATCTCCGCTTCCCCCTCCCCATGTCCGTTCACATAGCCCTACTTCACCCCCGTATGCCCGAATCCACCTTCACCTCGTTCCGTCACCGATAATGTTTCAACCTCTTTCCAGCTGATATGTTCAAAGCGTGCAATTATCATTTGTGCGATTCGTTCACCTGGTTCGAGTGTGAATGGCATATCCGAGAGGTTTACAAGTATCACTTTTATTTCGCCACGATAGTCGGGATCAATAGTTCCCGGAGTGTTTACAATTGAAATTCCGTGTTTTGCGGCCAATCCGCTGCGCGGTCGGATCTGCGCTTCGAATCCTTCGGGCAACTCAATAAACAAACCTGTTGGAACCATGGTACGCTCGAGGGGTTTAAGTATTTGTGACGTTTCGATATCAGCCCTCAGGTCCATACCTGCCGAATGAACAGTTGCATATTGTGGTAATGGAAATCGCGATCGGTTTACAACATTTACTTGCATAGAATTCGTTTTTTTTTTGACTTACTGATTTTGGTTACGTGCGTTTAAAAAGTGATTTAAGTTTTCTGAAGTCTGTGTTTTCTTTTTTCAAAACGAAAACAACGAAAGCGAAAATATACAAAGTATTGAGTGTCATTTTTATTGCCAGTGATGACGGAGCTGTTACAACGCTGAAAAGATAAACAGCTATGCCTGTTGAGAAATACAAAACAATTGTTTTCCAGTCGTAGGGTATAGGATAGTATTTCCGGCTCAGGTAGTAACTAAAAATAACCATTGCCAGGTAACTGAATAAATATCCCCATGCCGCGGCCATATAACCATAAACCGGCATAAAAATAACATTTATAACCAGGTTAATCCCTAGCCCAAGCAGGGTTATTGTGAGCGCGTACTTGGTTTTTCCCGACAATTTATACCACATCGATAGGTTGAAAACAATGCCAAGCAGAATATTGGCAATCAACATGACAGGTAATACGTCAATACCACTTCTGAAATTTTTACCTAAAAACAAGGAAAACAATTCTGGATACATGGCAATACCCAGAAAGATTAAAACACAAAATGCAACAAAATATTTCATTACATCGGCATATATTTTCTTCATATCATCGCGCTGAGCGGACGAAAAGAAAAACGGCTCGGCAGCATACCGGAACATCTGGACGAATAAAACCATAAAGACAGCCAGTTTTACATTGGCGTTAAATATTCCCAACTGATCCTGCCAGGGAAGAGTATCGGGAGCGAAAAACCGGAAGAAAATTCTGCTTATAACATCATTTGCAACACCCGGTAAACCAGCTATCATTAACGGAAGCGAATAAATCATCAATTCCTTAAGCTGTTTCTTCGAGAACTCTATCCGCAAATTGAAAAGCCTTGGAATGAAAAGTATCAGGGAAACAATGCAGCTTAACAAAATAGCAAGTAAAATGTAACCATAATCAGGTGTTGCCGGTATAAATTTCAACAACAACGAATCTGGATGTGTGATAAAGTACTTTGGCAGCAAAAAGAATAAAATCAGGTTAAAAATAACTTCTGAAAGTATCTTGATGCTACGGAATGTCGCAAATTTCCATGCTTTGTTCTGAAAGCGCAGTTCAGCAAATAAAATAGCTGTAAAACAATCAATTACAAGAATAAGTGATGCGTAAATAATGTAAGTAACCGGATGTTCTGCAAAGAGACTGAGTTGATTTGAAAACAGCAAAACAATCAACAGGAAACTTAAAGATGTTGTTCCGAGCGAGATTATTGCAGTTGAAAAAATTATGCCGGCCCTATCTTTATCCTTACTTGCAAACCTGAAAAAACCTGTCTCCAGACCAAAAGTAAGAGCCACCTGGAGCAGAGCTATATATGCCAGTAATTCCGATGCCAGTCCATAATTGCCGGTTGTAAGCATTCGGGTATATACCGGGACAAAAAAGAAATTAATGATACGTGCAACAATGGAACTCAGCCCATAAATTGCAGTTTGACCGGCAAGTTGTTTTAATGGATTCAATCAGGCAATTGCTTTAAACATGCAAAAGTAAGCAAATAGTGGCTTCGCAGCTTATAATGTTGTTTCCTGGTCCTTGAGTGGCAGCGACACAAAAAACGTAGTTCCTTCGCCCGGATCGGTTTCGAACCAAATCCTTCCGGCGGTGCTGTCGATAATATTTTTCACCATGGCCAGGCCAAGGCCCATTCCAGCCGTTTTGGTCGTGAAATTAGGAGAAAAAATACGTGTTTGCTTTTCGTTCGGAATCCCGGTCCCGTTATCCTGAAAACTGATTTCACAATTGCCGTTGTTTATTGTAAGCCGTATTCCGATTAAGCCTTGCCTGTCGCCGGGAATTGCCTGTAACGCATTTTTAATCAAGTTGTTAAATACACGCAATATTTGATTCGGATCGGCCTTTATCACACATTCCTGCAAATCAGTTTCAAAAGTAATTTCGCAATCCGATTGGTCGCGGAACAAAGCGGCAGATTGCTGCACGAGCGGAATAACATCAAATTGCTGAATCTGGGGCTGAGGCATCTGTGCAAAATCGGAAAACTCGGTAGCTATGGATGAAAGTGTGTCTATTTGCATGATGAGTGTTTGCGAAAACCGTTTTAGCCTTGCATCCCAATCAGGAACCTGATCGTTCCAGGCGCGCATCAGCAATTGCATGCTGAGTTTAATTGGTGTAAGCGGGTTCTTGATTTCATGCGCCACCTGCCTGGCCATCTGCCGCCATGCGCTTTCGCGTTCGCTGCGTGCAAGTAATTCAGCACTTTTCTCCATTTCGTCAATCATCCGGTTATATTCGTCAACCAGCCGGCCTATTTCATCCTTTCGGTTCCAGACTATTTTTGCGTTTTTATCGCCCATTTTTATTTTACTAAACTGATAACCAATACGTTTTAACGGATTAGTTATATATCTTGACAACAGCAATGCCAGAAGGACAGTTATCACTATCATGATAATATAAATATTGGCAAAAGCCGAAATAAGCCCGGATATTTCCCTTCTGATTTCCTCCTGCCTGGCGAAATAAGGTAAATTTAAATAACCCAATAGTTGATTATTAATATTCCGGATCGGGGTATAAGCCGATAAAAATGAATAAGAACCTATATTCTCGCGTTGAATAAAAAAGGACTCTTTGTTAACCATTAGTCGCCAGGCTGCTGAAGGATTTATCTGTTCCGAAATCATCTCTTCCATAAATATCTGATCCCGTGATGATGCAAGCAGGAAACCTTCGGAATTAAAGATATTAACATCCGTGAAATAAGTATTCGATAAATTCATTAATAAATCCGGCAATTCATCCTTCGGAACATCATTAAACGAACTTATAATACCATACCGCAATTCGAGATCGACCAATACAGAATTAAGCTTTTCACTGAGTATTTCATTATTTTTATTCCTGTTTAAATTATTGATAAATAATAAACTAACTGTAACTAACACTATTGAAGAGACCACGATTACTGAGATCATAATAACCTGTAAACGTAACCTGAAAGTATGAATTCCGATGTTCCAGTTCCACTCTGAGCCTTTCAACAAGTTGATTAATGTGAGCATTATGATAAGCAAAAGAAAGATATATGAAAAGGGAGCGATGAGGTCGGAAATTTGAAGCGATTCTTTGCTCAATAAAATTATTGTATCCTTATCGACCTTGTGTATTAAATGGTCAAAGTCTTTATATTTATAAAAACTATCATTTTGTTCCCGTAATGGTATATTCCTGTTTTCGATATCATACGAAAATTTTCCAGCATTTTTTACCAGTTCTCCTTTGTTGTAAAAAGCGTATGAATATCCGTATAGATTATCCACATTTGCATTTTTACTATCGATTAATAATTCGGGATAACCCAGTCCCTTCCAGATATCATTTGAACTTATTTCGACATAAATAGTATTATGTTCGCCTGATTTTTCACCTGAAGTTAAATGAATTTTACCAAGGTAATACATTGCATCAGCCGACTGCCGTAAAAAATACAATCCGGGAATAGCAACCGGTCGCAAAAATTTATTGATCTTTTCATTAAAATACTCCTCACAATCAATTATAATATTTTCTGGTTTTATGCTAAGTTTTTTATTTGTTCGGCAAACTGTTATCTGTATTACATATTTATTCCAGTACCCTGAAAAGTATTTATCCTTAATGTAATCCGAAACATTATTAAATGAAGATTCCGAAAATTCTGCTGACAAATTTCCTGCTAATGACCGATCCGCTCTTATAGCTTTCACCGATTCATTATAATAATACTCAGCAAGGTTATCCCGTGCATCAGCCAGATGATTAGCAAGTAACATTCGTTTTTCTTTCTCACGGATCGTATCCGATTTATTTACCAAATAAGTTGCCAGTGCTGATAATATAATTACTAATGCGATAATTCGGCTAAAACGAAGCTTTCGCAATGACTTAGCTTTGAACTGGAAATAAATAACCGATAGCAATGCGAACAGAAACAATGTAATAACAATGTCGAAACTGCCTGTGAAATAAGTAGTTATCGAAAATAATGCAATTCCTGCTATGGTAATAAAAACATACAAAACCCTATTCCCGATTAACATAACATATAATCCTGCCGCGAATTCGAGCAGTAATAAATATCCCAGCAAAAGAGACGCTATAACTACAAGTCCAACATGGCTTATACGCGGCAGGCTCAGAATATTTTCGAAACGGAACGAAATGGTCGAATTAAGTATAAGGCCTGAGATACCCGATACAAGAAAATAATATAAAACTATAATTATCAAAAGGAGAAGAAATGCCGGTATTCTATTGTAATTGCGTTTTTTTATCGATTTAGTCAAATTAGAAGAAGTATGCCTGTAAGCGATAAATATTAATTGAATACTTAGTAAAGCATTAATCAGAAAGTCGCCAAGAGATGGTAAGAGTTCGGATGAAGCGAAATATGAGGGATTGAATAATTCTATTTCATATAATTCGTAAGGAAACCGAAAATAAAATTGTATGGCACGCAGTATAATAATGTCAATAATAAAAGCCAGGACAATGAGCCACTTTTGCTCGGAATTTTGCATAAAAAACATATATGCTGCAAAAATTGCTGAAACCAGGAGTAAAAAACTGCTTATGTAAAGTGTAAAAATAAGGTACTGAAGCCAAATCTGTAGTTCGAATGGCTCATCGAATGTTAAGCTAAAAAGGAATTTCCCATCGGCATTTCTAATATTGTAGTCTCCTGGTATGAGATCAATTCCTGCATTACCAGGCGCACTGAAACGATTGCAAAAACCTGAGGGGAGATAATCATTCGAGTACCTGTATTTATACAACAAAAGTTGTAATGCAATAATGGTATGCCCGTTAACCATACTGCTTTTAGCGAGGTAATACCCACTTCCGCTAATTAATATTTCCGAATCGTAATTCTGACTGTCGAGAAATACCGGAGCTGCAAAAATATTATCCGTCCAATATTTCAGGCTATCGTTTTCGTAAACCAGTATTTCCAGGCCCTTTTCGGAGAAGGCGTTTTTATAGTTTTTACTTAAGAATGCCCGGAATTTATCAGAATCTTTTATTTCAGCCGAAGCTATATTTTTTATTTCTTTTTCAAGATTATTTAAAGCCTCTGAAATTTCGGAATTGAGACGGGTTGTAACCCGAAAAGGAGAATTATATTTTTTGGCGTAAATTGAAATAATAAAAGCAGATACAAAAAACATTATGCTCAAAAGAAGCATTGTTATGAGGTGGTTTTTTATTTTTTGGCGTGTTATCATTGGTTCAACATCAGGAAATCCTCTATTGATAAGGGATTGAGCAATCAATTTAAATAATGCCCTATAATCAACGATCCCGGGAAATTCAGGGTCAGGCATTACAAAGGCCTTTGGGGCTATTTTAAAGCTTCTATTGGCCTCATTTTATTTTTACCACATAAATAAGGCTTGAATGGCCATTCTTTTGTCCGGATTTAATATTCGACCAAAAACCATTCCAGAAAGCAGGCATCCAACGCATTTTTCCATTCATATATTTTTCACTCAGCAGGCTAACATAAAAGGCGTCGAAACGCATTGGCAAAATATTTACAATTGTAAACCCAAACTTTTCCATAAGCAATTTCATATCCGCTTTCGTAAAATGATACAAATGCCTGGGTAAATCGTAACCGGCCCAATATTTCCCGTAAATTTTTGCATCCAATGCATCACAGTTCGGCACAGCTAATATGAAAGTGCCTTCTGGTTTCAGCAAATTCCGTATCTGTTTAATCCGGCCATTCAAATCTGAAACATGTTCGAGGACATGCCACATGGTAATTAGATCGAAAGAAGCTTTCCTGAATACATTTAACTGATCCTCTGCAAAAACGTTTAAGCCAAATTCGCTTATTGCACGCGAGCGTGATTTCTCGTCAGGTTCAATTCCGGTAGTATTCCAACCCCGGCCATCCATGTATTTCATAAACTGACCGGTAGCACAACCTATATCGAGAATCTCTCCCTTTCGATGGAATTTACTAATCAGGTTATATTTTCGCCAAAGTGTAAACTTTCGGACTTCTTGATATAACGAAGCAAACAATCCTTGTCGGCTATCGGAATGCGATATATAATCTGCCGACTGATAGTATTTGCCCAGTTCAGTCGGTTCAGGTCTGGGGTTCGTAAAGCGGAATCCACAATTTCGGCATTTTACAATTTCGAACGTTTGGCCGGTCAGGAAATAATCCTTAGCGGAAATATACGGATCAAAGCTTTCCGATCCGCAAATAGGGCAACTATGCAACAATTCCATTCAGTAATTTTGAATCGGGGATTTACCCCGGGTTATTTTAATAAACCAGCTATTTCAGGTTTGCATTGTTTTGAAATACATATTTACAATCGTGGACAGAACTGAAATTTCAATCAAAACAAATTAAATTTCCCTTATGTTCCACGTGAAACAATTTCTATCTGCCCAGAAAAACAAGCAAAACAGATATGTCCGAAGGTGAGATTCCGCTTAAGCGCGACGCCTGCCCGATGGTTGCCGGTTTTAACCGCGATAATTTTTGCCTCGCTTCAGTTGAAAGTGCCGAAAGTGAATTGTAGTCAAAATCAAACCTGAGAGGCATATCATCAAACTTTGAAAGCTTTTCCGCTATTTCCTTCTCTTTATTTATATATCCTTCGTATTTAACTAAAATTTCCGTTTCTTCTATAATCTCTTCATATCCAACTCCGATCCTATCCGTAAATTTCTTCAGGAAATCAAGATGCTCAATAAGTTGGTTGAAAGAAATTTGTGGTCGTAACAGCAGGGTATCCATTTTCACCTTCTGCCTGATATGAGCCGTTCCAAAGCTTTCGAGTAACCCATTTACCTGGTCAGGACTTACACTTGTGTTTTGAACAAATGTTTTGATTTTCCCGATCCATTCGAGTTTTTTTTCAACACGCGAAAACCTGTCCGCTGAGGCCAGCCCAAGCTTAAATCCGGCAGGAGTAAGCCGCAAATCAGCATTATCCTGACGAAGCAGTATTCTGTATTCAGCCCTGGATGTAAACATGCGATAGGGTTCATCTACGCCCTTCGTGATCAGATCGTCAATTAAAACACCAATATAAGCATCCGAACGACGTAAAATAAAAGGATCTTTTTCTGAAAGTTTCAGGTGAGCATTTATTCCGGCCATTAATCCCTGAGAAGCTGCTTCCTCATATCCGGTAGTTCCATTAATCTGACCAGCAAAATAAAGGTTCCCGACAAGTTTGGTTTCCAGTGTATATTTCAGTTGAACAGGGGGAAAATAATCATATTCAATGGCGTATCCGGGTCTGAATATCTTTGCTTTCTCCAGCCCGGGAATTAAGTGGAGTGCTTTAACCTGAACTTCAGCCGGCAGAGATGATGAGAATCCATTCAGATAGTATTCAATAGTATCCCAGCCTTCAGGTTCAACAAAAAGCTGATGCCTGGTTTTATCGGCAAACCGGTTTATTTTATCTTCAATGGATGGGCAATACCGCGGACCAATACCTTCTATTCTCCCCGTAAACATAGGCGAATCCAGGAAGCCTGTCTCCAGAACCTTATGAACTTCGGGTGAAGTATATGTTATATAACATGGCCGTTGTTTGCCCAGTTTTGGCGTATCGGTAAAGGAAAATTTTCCGGTTTCGCCATCGCCAGGTTGTTCTTCCATTCGGGTAAAATCAATCGATCGTCCGTCAATCCGTACTGGTGTACCGGTTTTCATGCGGCTTGATTCGAATCCGAGCTGAAGCAGGTTTTCGGTTAATCCGGTTGCAGACTTCTCTCCTATCCGGCCACCGCCAAAAGATTTCATACCAATATGGATCAAGCCATTCAGGAATGTCCCATTAGTTAATATAACTGCATGGCTTTCGATATGATAACCCATGGCAGTGTGAACCCCTGTAATGCATCCATCTTTTACGGATAATCCTATAACAGTATCCTGCCAGAAATCAACATTTTGAATTTGTTCAAGGGTCGATCTCCACATTTCGGAAAAGCGCATACGGTCGCTTTGTGCCCGTGGACTCCACATGGCGGGTCCTTTCGAACGGTTCAGCATTCGGAACTGAATCATTGTATGGTCAGTAATAATACCTGAATATCCTCCCAACGCATCAATTTCACGCACAATCTGCCCTTTGGCAATACCACCCATTGCGGGGTTGCACGACATCTGAGCTATCGTTCCCATATGCATGGTGATAAGCAATACAGAAGAACCCAGGTTAGCCGCGGCGGCGGCTGCCTCACATCCGGCATGGCCGGCACCTACAACTATTATATCATATTTCTTAAACAAATTGTAAATGTTTCACGTGGAACAAAACGATGAAAGTCAGTAGTAGCATATCTTTCATCCATTTAATTTAGGCCTGGGAAGGAGGCAAGATAGAAATCCTCTTTACCTCGCATTACTTTTTTATGGTCCTGGGTTTTATCTTTATAACCCGAAAGGTGCAAAACGCCATGTGCCATTACACGTGCTAACTCTTTATCGAAAGAAGTTTCGAAATGGATGGCGTTTTCCTGAATGCGCTCGATACTAATACAAATATCGCCCGAAAGTTTACCCTTTTCGGAATAATCAAATGTGATTATGTCAGTAAAAGAATTGTGTTTTAAATATTTCTCATTCATCGCACCAAGATAATCGTCGCTGCAAAAAACAAAAGTTACATCCCCGGCTACTTTACCTTCGGAGGTAATTATCGACTTTATCCAGTTCCGGATTTTAATTTTATTCCCGAGATTGAAACCTATTTCTATTGTTGTGAAACTTATCATGGTTGTGGACTATTTTTCGAACGACAGAAAATATGAATTTACTTTTGATTTATAGAAAGGCTTCAGGTTGGGTGGAACTGTGCGTAACAACTCTGTTTCCTTTTCCTTTATCTTATTGTATTCGAAGAACTTAGACGGATTATTGTAAAAAATATCATCGGCTTCATTAGATTCGCGTTTCTGATCGAGTTCGCGTTGTTGTTCGGCTTTTTCCGACTCCAGCATGCGAGTAACAATTTCCTGTTGCCTGCGAAGAGTTTCAATATTTAAGCGTTTATTCACAAGGTCCGTCTCGGTTTGCTCCATTTGCTGCATCATTTCCTTAATGCTTTTATCCATACCTGTTCCTTCCTTCTGCAACTCCTGTCCATATTCCTGCATCTGCTTTCGCAGTGCTTCCTGCTGTGCTGCCATGCGGGCAAATTTTTCGCTCATTTGCTTTTGTCCTTGCGAACCTTGTTTCCCTGGCTTAGGCTGCCCTTCCTTCATCTGTTGCATTTGTTTGTTCATCTGCTCCTGAAGCTGGCGCATGGATTTCATTTTCCCACCTTCGCCTCCCGGCTTATTGCACTTGGCACTAGCTTTACCAGAACCTTTACTCTGCATATTCTGCTGCATTTGTTTCAGGGATTCCGAGAGCATTAAAGCCAGATTGTTAACGGAGGTCATGGCGTATTGCTGCTTGACTTTTGCCGGAGCAACCGAGCGGTTATTCAATTGAGAAACAGCATCATCCATATTATTTTCTACAGCAGTAAGCTCACGCAAAATAAATGGCTCAATACTGGCTTGACGTTTACTGAGTGCATGCAGACTATCTCCAACCATTTTCAGGTCATCTTTCAGGTTCTTCTGTTTCTGGATAATCTGAAGATATTTGGGATTGGAGGTACTAACCACATTCAATTGGTTCATCACATCCTCCTGATCAAATGAAATCTTTACGAGGTTATCGAGTATCTGCCTTAATGCTTCAATATCTTCCCCTTCACCGTCCTGTTCCATTTCCTGCTGCATTTCGGACAGCTTTTCGCTTAGTTTCTTCATTTTATCCGATGCATTTTTTTGCGATTGCGATGCTTTCTGGGGTTTTCCGCTCTTCATCTCCTCGCTGCTGCTGTCCATATCCTGCTCAATGTCCTTCTGTTCGGCATCAGTATTATCCAGTTTGTTAGGTTCTTCCAGTTCACTGTTCTTCTTTTGCAGTTCTTTGAGATCATCCTTTAGCTGCTCGAACTGCTTATTGAGTTCATCCTGTTTTTCCTTGGGTTTATCAAGGTTTTCATTGTTAGCGTCCTTAGTTTCGTCTGAGAGTTTCTTTTGGTCTTCGGCCATCTTGTCCAGCTTTTCGATGGTCTCCTGCAATTTCTTTTCTAATTCAAGTTGCTTGAATAATTCAAGATTGCGGTCGAGTTCCTTCTCGAGAAGTTTTGAATCGTCCTTCATTTTATCAAGCATCTCGGCAACCTTATCCTTATCGACTTTCTCAAGCATTTTCTGTAATTCCTCGTACATTTTTTTCATGTCCTCGGTCATTACTTTGTTAAACAAGTCTTCGAGCTGTTGTTGTTTCTGCATCAGTTCAGGTGAAATCTCCTTATACTGATTCTCCTGAAGACTCTTCTCCTTATTTTCGTTTTGTATCTCCTGAACCTGCTGCTGCAGCGATTTCTGTTTATCAAGTAATTTCTGTAATGTTTGTTTTTCCTGCCATCCGACTTCCTTTTTATCCACCATCTTCTTCTGCATATCTTCCACTTTCCGCTGCAATGATTGCGACTGCTTAATTACCGATTCCATCTTATCCTTGATATCATCACTTTTCTTTTCAGTCATCTTTTCAATTTCCTCAAGTGTCGGAATTTTGAAAATTCGTTTTGTTGACCTAGTTGATTTACTGCCTGTTACACCATCATTATCCCAAATTTCGAAGTAATACTCTATTTCATCGCCCGGTTGAACAAACAAGGTAGCCATATCCATAAAATAGAAAAACTGTTGCTGTATCAGCGATTTATCCAAAGGCACTTCCCTGGTTTTTACCTCCGGATTTTCAACTTCGGAACCCGCTTTTTTAACTGACCATGAAAAGACCAAACGGTTCAGGCCATAATCGTCTTTCACAGTTCCCTGGTAATACAGCCTGTTGTCGTAAATTGAATCTTTGAATTCCTCAACCGAAATAGAAGGATACAGATCAGGAATTACATTCACCAGGTATGATAAGGAATCGCGGTTACTGAAGTATTCATTAGCAATAATAACTGAGTAGGGCGATCCCGTCATCATTCGGGAAGACTGGGTGAAGGTATTGGACTTATCAGCCGCAACTTCGTTCAGCTTCCCTCCTATCCGGAACAATAACTTACGGGTATCGCGGGTATAGAATTTCCAGGTAAGACGAGTTCCGGCAGGAATAGTAAGGTCGCCGGTGTTGGCCATTGTTTCGCTTTTACGACCTAAGTAAGCCGGGTATTCAGCATGAACGTCGAATGAAAGAATTATTGGTTTAGGCAATATTTTAATGGTGTATTCCTTCGAATTGTATTGATCGGCAGTAATAACGAAAGGCGTGTTCTGCTGCAGGTTGCGGAATGTATAACTGTAAAGCACATTGCTTTCCTTTTCCATGCGGTAATTTGCCTGGTTTGAACTCATAAAGAGTTCAGCGGGTATTTCATCTCCTTCAATTTTAATTTTAACGGTAAAATCGTCCTGCTGCACAGCCTGAAGCTTTTCATTCAAAATCTTTATCGTAAATGGAGCTGGCCGCTCAAAAACTTCATTATGATTAAGGATTCTTTTGGAAGGAGCAATAATCAGCGATGGTGAAATCAGTAATGCAGCCAGCAGGAAAATCAAGGGAGGCAATGCATAACGCAGGTATTTCCGGTTTTTCGTGAGATCGACTGCATCCGCAAACGGAATGGGTTGCAAATGTTTTATTTTTTGATCAATACTTGCCTGAATCAGGTCACTGTTCTCTTCCTTATTCGATTCGAGGTTATGTAACTGCAAGGTATTAAGTAATACATCCTTAACTTCAGTAAAATGTTTTCCGATGATATCAGCTGCTTGTTCGCGATTAATAATTTTACCTAAACGACTGATGCGCGAAACCGGAAGAACAACATACCGGCTAATAATGAAAAGAGCTGTTGCGAGAAAAGTGTAAAAAAGCACGCTCCTGGTGCCGGTATTAAACCAGGAGAAATACTCGAGCAACACGATAAGAATAAAATATGTGCCAAGGGCCGCCAGAGAATAGAGCAGTCCACGGATAAGTTGGTTTTTATAGTATTTCCGGATGAACTCATCGATTTTCCGGATCAGTAATTCAAAGTTGCTTTCCATCTCTTTCAGCTTATCAACACAGTATTAACGGCATTTTCTGTTTAATCGCGTGTTGTTTACTATTTAACCAGCAAAGGTAACAATTACAGCGGATTGTTGTTTGTCCTGTTTAAGCTAATAATTAACTCCTTTCCCTTGGTTGCATAGGTTTTGTATCTTTGCCGCTTCTAAAAACATTGAATCATGCGCGAAGTAAGAGTACGGTTTGCACCAAGTCCAACCGGTCCGTTGCATATTGGCGGAGTAAGAACAGCCCTTTACAATTACCTTTTTGCCCGTAAAAACAAGGGTATATTTATCCTACGTATCGAAGATACCGACCAGGGAAGATTCGTACCCGGTGCCGAACAATACATAATTGATTCCCTTACCTGGAGCGGAATTCATTTCGATGAAGGCGTTCACATCGGAGGCCCTCACGCACCTTACCGACAAAGCGACCGCAAAGAAATATATCACCAATATGCACTTCAGCTTCTCGAAAACGGAACAGCTTATTATGCATTTGATACTCCCGAAGAACTTGATGTAATCAGGAAAGATTATGAATCGCGTAAAGAAACTTTTCAATACGGGCCACAAACCCGGATGGGATTAAAAAACTCATTAACGCTGAATAAAAGCGAAGTTAAATCAATGCTTGATACCGGGACACATTATGTAATCCGTGTTAAAATTCCGGAACATGAAACAATCTCCGTGCAGGATCTGATCCGTGGGGAAGTTCATGTTGATTCCGCTTTGCTGGATGATAAAGTTCTTTATAAATCGGATGGAATGCCAACATACCATCTTGCCAATGTAGTTGATGATTATCTGATGAAGATCTCTCATGTGATACGTGGCGAAGAATGGCTGCCATCTGCTCCTTTGCATGTTTTGCTTTATCGTTACCTTGGATGGGAAAAAGAAATGCCCGAGTTTGCACATCTGCCACTTTTACTAAAACCGGATGGAAACGGAAAACTCAGCAAACGCGACGGGGATAGGCTGGGATTTCCTGTATTCCCCTTGCGCTGGACCGATCCCAAATCAGGCGAAGTGTCCTCCGGCTACCGCGAAGGTGGCTACCTGCCTGAAGCATTTATCAATATGCTGGCTTTCTTAGGCTGGAACCCCGGTACCGAACAGGAATTGTTTACGCTGAACGAACTGGTTGAAAATTTCAGCATTGAGCGCGTGAGTAAATCGGGAGCTAAATTTGACGTGGAAAAGGCTCATTGGTACAACCATCAATATCTTTCGAAAAAGACAGCTGCCGAACTCGCTCAGTTGCTCTTACCTATCCTTGAAGAAAAGCAGATTGAAGTCTGCCTTGAATATGTTGAACAGGTTTGTGGATTGATTCATGACAGGGCTGTATTGATCCCGGATCTTTGGAACCAATCAAATTTCTTTTTCCTCGACCCTGAATCGTACGATGAAAAAGTGGTGTCTAAAATCTGGAAAGCGGAAACCCCTGCCCTACTAAGCGAATATTTAAAAATTCTGGAAGCAACAGAGCCATTTACAAAAGATATTATTGAACTGAATACAAAAGCATTTGTGCTGGAAAAAGGAATCGGCATGGGTCAGCTGATGAATCCGCTTCGGCTTACAGTGGTTGGAACTAACGCTGGGCCGGGAATGATGGATATGATGGCAGTGATCGGGAAGGAATTTATTATACCGCGGATTCAGTCTGGAGTTGAAAAAATAAAAATCTGAAAAGAAATTTCTGATTCAAAGGGTGTAGGCGTTGTAATTCCCCGAAATGATATGAAGCAATTTTCGCTGACGGCAAGGAAGAGATTCTAAAAAACTTCTTATTTTTTGAAACTCGTTTTTTAACTGCTATACGCTTCAAAAAAATCTGTAGTAGCGTCCATCTGTGTTTTAATATTCAATTCTCATTGACTTAAAATTCATTAATCCGGACATGTTTCAGCATATTCCTTCTTCCTATTATACTGATATATAGCATTTTTGTTTCCCTGCTTACAATCAGGATTCTTACTAATTTTCCAGGCTTTAAATGAGTTCATTTTTTGTATTCAGCCCTACTTTAACGAAAGCCTTTTGTTCAGGAAAAGATTTAACCTTTCGTCACTGAATTATTTCTATCTTTCCCTCTTAATTGATTAAGTAAAGAATCAAAGCATCAAATACCCATCTCTGAAAATATTAAAAAAAACCTGGAATAGTATGAATAAGTTTTTAGTGCTGACAATTTTATTTTCATTAAATACTATAGTAATTGCTCAGAAGAGTAATTTGCAACACATTCAGGCAGGCGATTTTAATAAATTTCCACCATCAGCATCTGCACAAAACGATAACTTCAGTAAGGAAGAAGGAAGTAGCCCGGAAGAACAAAATATGTTTATTTTCGCTTACAGCAAGATGCACCAGTCAGGCAGTAATAATTCGCGTAACGAAAGACGTTTACAGAGAACTGCTGAAATTGGATATTTCTTTGGTATTGGTGAGTATAAGATTGATTACCTGAAATTTAATGCTATTGCCGGCTACAAAATCAATCCTTATTTTTCAATAGGTATTGGTAGCGGGTTAAGATATGCTATGGATGTAAAAGATGCATTAATTCCATTCTTTATTGATTTCAGAGCCAATCTCTCTGAGAAAAAGATTCCATTATACCTGGCCTTTGATGCCGGCTACGCGCTTGATGTTACCAATGATTTTAAAAGTGAAGGATTTTATTTATTAATCAATCCTTCAGCTGGTGCGCTATTTAAAATTTCAGATAAAACGAATTTGAGTATAGGTTTAGGTTATGATTTTCAAAAGTTTAAGATGAATTACATCGGATATGATGTCACTCCTGGTACAACTATCAATACTACAGGAATAAGTATTAATGCGGGAATTTCTTTTTAGCTTACGCTTCATCAAAATAGAAAAAGCTAACCTACGCTACTGCGCGAATCCTTTCCCCCGCAACCGCACGGACCCTTGCGCGTAGTGATAGATATTTGTTACTTTTGTTAAAAGAGCCGCAATTATAAATTCCATAATCCCGAATGAGTATACTTTGTAAGTTTTGCTGTTGTGGAATGGATTGATGTGTTTACAAGAAGTGAATAGAGAGACATTCTGTTGGATAGTCTCAGTTTTTGCCTGGTGCATTATGACAAATCATATGCATCTGGTATTCAGAAGTACAGGAGAAAATAAGCCAAAGGCGTCGCGGTTTCATTTCCTCCTTTCTTTAAGCGTTCCTAGAAAAATACCATTATTCCTGTTCATCATCCCAATGAACACGAATTTTAACATCGTTGAAGAGCCGGATTGCTTTTTCCTTTTCCATATTGGATTATATTAATTGACATCAGAATAAGCTGATTTTCTAATCATAAATTACACAATAAAAATAAGCAAATTCTTAAAGCCGGAGACTAAAATTGCTTCTGAACCGGCACAAAAAAAGTTTAAAAAAATTACTATTGAAAATCAGGCTTAGGCCGGTAAAAATTGAATTAATAGGAGTAATGGACATTTTTCAGGATAAATTTAAGACGATTGCTTCTAATGGACATTTTTCAGGATCATTTTTTTTAAAGGATTGAAGGGTGTTCTGTTTTTATTCTCAATTTTGCATTTGCTACTTAAACGGAAACAGGCT
>JBBQUX010000014.1:0-41299 GCA_038212135.1 Bacteroidales bacterium
TCCGGATTTTGTAAAAAGGTAATACGGGAAATAGCGAAATTGTTAATAAGTCGGTATTTTGTTAATAAGTCTGTTTTGTCATTATAGAATTCAGTATAATTTTGACACTGCTTATGAACTAATAAGTGCAAAGTAGAAAGACTTTAAAAGTTTTTACCATTCTTAAAGATTAGTAAACAATAAAAAATAGAGTTACAAGACTCAAATTTTGAAATACAAGAACTTCTCTTTGATCCTTCTTTGGATATTGAACCTTAAATTTGTATTTGGTATATCATTTCAACATTTTCTGTAACTTCGTTGAAAATTAACCGTCATACAGTTTAAATCTAAAACAGCCATAAAAATGAAACAATTTTTCAAATTCACTTTTGCATCTATGCTGGGTTTTATCCTCGCAAGTTTTTTGGTGTTTATCATCTTTTTAGGCATTATTGTTTCTGCCGTTTCAGTCGGCAAAAAAGAGACTGTTACAGTCCCTGACAAAACGATACTGATGCTTAAACTCGATCAGCCAATCAGCGACCGTTCATCTGAAAATCCTTTTGCGCACTTCAATTTCAACCTATCGGATGTAGGCAAACAGCTTGGTTTAAATGAAATTATCAGCAACCTGAAGAAAGCATCAACGGATTCGAAGGTTAAAGGTATTTTCCTCGAACTAACTGATATTCCTGCCGGACAGGCCACGCTGGAAGAAATCCGCAACGCGCTGATCGACTTTAAAAAATCAGGCAAGTTCATTGTTTCTTATTCCGAAGCATTCACTCAGAAATCCTACTACCTGGCATCAGTTTCTGACAAAATTTACCTCAATCCGGCCGGCGATATGGAATTTAAGGGTATGATCGGCCAGGTAATGTTTTTCAAAGGCTTACTCGAAAAAATTGATGTCGAACCCCAGGTGATCCGTCATGGAAAATTTAAAAGTGCCATCGAGCCTTTCACACTCGATAAAATGAGCGATGCAAATAAAGAGCAGACACTTACCTTTATTTCCGGAATGTGGAATCATGTACTTGAAGGAATTTCGGCCAGCCGTAAAATTTCTGTTGCCGACCTGAATGCCATGGCAAATGAATATAAGATACAATCACCCCAAGATGCTGTTAGCCTTAAAATGGTAGATAAACTACTTTACAAGGACGAAGTGCTCGACGAACTCAAAAACCTTGTTGATGTGAAGGATAACAAAGACCTGAAACTGATGAAAATAGGAAAATACAGCAATGCTCCTGACGCTGATAAAAAGTCCTCGGGCGATAAAATTGCTGTAATTTATGCAACCGGATCAATAGGCAGTGGCGAAGGCGATGATGAGTCCATAGGTTCTGAAACCATTTCGAAAGCCATTCGAAAAGCAAGGCTTGATGACAAGGTAAAGGCTGTTGTTCTCCGTGTAAATTCACCCGGTGGAAGCGCATTGGCATCGGATGTAATATGGCGCGAGATGCTGCTTACCAAAAAAGCCAAGCCAGTGGTAGTGTCGATGGGAAATGTTGCTGCTTCGGGCGGGTATTATATTGCCTGTGCCGCTGATAAAATTTTCGCTTATCCCAATACGATCACAGGATCAATAGGTGTTTTCGGCATAATCCCGAATATGAAAGAGATGTTTAATAAAAACCTCGGGATTACTTTCGACGATGTTAAAACCAATCCGTATGCTGATTATATTCCGGTTACAAGGCCTATGAATGATGCCGAAAGAATGATTATTACAAATGATATTGAAACCATTTACAGCACATTTATCACCCATGTTTCGGAAGGCCGCAAAATGACTGTTGCGCAGGTTGACAGCATCGGACAGGGTCGCGTATGGAGCGGAGTAGATGCAAAACGTCTCGGACTGATTGATGAATTCGGCGGATTGAATGATGCTGTAAAAGAAGCTGCCAGATTGGCCAGGCTTAAAGATTACAGAACCATTGATCTTCCTGAGCAAAAAGACACTTTTGAACAATTGATGGAAGCTTTCTCCGGCGACAATACTTCAATTATGCTGAAGAAAGAATTGGGTGCTGCCTATCCGTATTACCAGTACCTCAGCAGGATGAGCCGTATGCAAGGAATCCAGGCACTGATGCCATATGAATTTGATATTAAATAAATACCATCATCAACTTCACTATATAAAAATGGGCGGTTCCGGAAAAGAGCCGCCCATTTTATTTTTTTTATATCTTCCTTCACATCACCCCTCTCCCTTCAACCATCTACCATCTACCTTCTGCCTTCTGCCATTTCACATTTCACATCCCCCATCCCACATCTCCCTCACTCCACCACATACCCGTACCAGGTTCCTTCTTCATAATTACCATCGGTCGAAACCCATAAAAGTCCGTTAGCATATGAAAGCGAAAAACCATAGTCACCCTGGTTAAGTTTAACGGATTTCTGGTATTTCCCTTTCAAATCATAGATATAAGCTGTCTGCTGAGAGGCATTCCAACTGTATAAATACTTTTTATCAACAGCTATTGCAGTTCCGCCCTCGGCTGCATTATCAGTAGTATTTAATCCTGAAAGTGTGGCTTTAAGCTTCTTGTTTTTCAAAGTGTAAACATACACTTCTCCATATTCCATAAAATATATGAGTTTCCCATTCGGGCTTATGGCCGGGGCTGTCTGTTCGCTGCGCTCAGAAAAATGAAATACTTCACTGTAAATGCCTTGCACCAGATCCATAATTTTATACAATTTCTGCCCATACGTATATACATATAACTTCTTATCAGCAGGATTATACATAACCGAACGCATATCGATCTCAAATTTATAACTACCGATTTTTATCCCATCCAGAGTAAATTTACTAATCTGCCCCAATTCGGATTTTCCTCCGTTGCATGTATATAGATACTGCCCGTCAGAAGCAATATGCATATTGTGGGTTTGCGGATGGTCCTTGAAAACAAGTTTTGGGGTAAGCGTCTGTGCATTAACAAATGAAACTGTTAAAGTCAAAAAGAAAATGGCACTAATCCGGTTAATATATCTCATGATTGACGAATTTGGTTGTATATGGTTAATTACAAATTTATAAAAATAAATTCATAAAAACTGAACATTGTTTTCATGAAATGTTCATAAAACATAAGATACGAAAAAGCCGGTCCACCCTGAAGCAGCCCGGCTTTAACGATTCAAAAAGCTGATGGAATTACTTTCCGTATTCCATTGCGGCTAATCGCTTGTAGTTATTATAGCGCCATTTTGCGTTTTCCCGGGCTGCCTCGAAAAGTTCAACAGCTTCATTCGGAAACGATTTCATGAGAGAAGTATACCGCATTTCCGATTTGAGGAAATCCTGGAACAATGAGAAATCAGGTTCTTTACTATCAAGCTGGAACGGGTTCTTTCCTTCAGCTTCGAGCGTAGGGTTGAAACGGTAATTAGCCCAGTAACCAGCTTTTACCGCATCGTCCTGCTGCTGCTGAGCTTTTTCCATACCTGCGTGTAAGCCATGGTTAATACAGGTCGAATAAGCAATAATCAGCGATGGACCAGGGTACGCTTCTGCTTCGCGTAATGCTTTCAGGTATTGGGTTTGGTTCGAACCCATAGCAACCTGAGCAACATAAACGTAACCGTAACTCATTGCCATCATACCAAGGTCTTTTTTGCGAACCTTCTTGCCTGATGCTGCAAATTTGGCAACCGCACCAACCGGGGTTGATTTGGAAGCCTGTCCACCCGTATTTGAATACACTTCGGTATCAAGTACAAGCACATTTACATCTTCACCCGAAGCAAGTACGTGATCGAGGCCACCATAACCGATATCATAAGCCCATCCGTCGCCGCCAAACATCCATACTGATTTCTTGATAAAATATTGCTTTAGAGCAACCAGTTCTTTGGTAAGGTTAGTTTGTGCTGCTTCGAGCAATGGCAGAACTAAAGCAGTAGCATCTTTCGAAAGCTGAGCATTGTGCATACCTTCAATCCAGAGTTTACAGGCTTCTTTAAGTTCAGTTTTGTAATCGCCGTCAATAATAAGCTGCATCCTTTCGGCAATACGGTTACGAAGTTTATCAATACCCATAGCCATACCGAATCCGTATTCTGCATTGTCTTCGAACAATGAATTGGCCCAGGCCGGTCCGCAACCATTAGCGTTGGTCGTATATGGAGTTGAAGGTGCTGATCCGCCATAAATTGACGAACATCCCGTAGCATTTGCAACCATCATACGATCACCGAAAAGCTGTGTTACAAGCTTAACATATGGGGTTTCGCCGCAACCTGCGCATGCTCCTGAGAACTCGAAAAGTGGCTGGGCAAACTGGCTGTTTTTCACGTTCTGCTCTTTGGGAGCGAGAGTATCTTTGTAAGTAACATTTTTTGCATGATAATCCCAAAGTGCGTCCTGATCCATTTGAGTTGCAAGTGGTTTCATAACCAAAGCTTTGGTTTTGGCAGGACAAACATCGGCGCAGTTGCCGCAACCGGTACAATCGAGCGGGCTGATCTGGATTCGGAATTGCAATCCGTCGAAGGTTTTAGGAATTGCTTTCAAAGTTGCAGTACCTGCCGGCAAACCTTTCATTTCGTCTTCATTCAACAGGAACGGACGGATAACAGCGTGAGGACAAACGAAAGCACACTGATTACACTGAATACAGTTATCCGAAATCCATTCGGGCACATTAACAGCAATACCACGTTTTTCGTAAGCAGCGGTGCCTGCAGGGAAAGTTCCGTCTTCGCGGCCAAGAAATGCACTTACAGGCAAATCATCACCTTTCATGCTGTTGATCGGCTCAACAATGTTCTTAATAAAATCAGGAATATTGCGTGTATCTTTCTTTGCGGCAATTTCAATTTTCTTCCATTCAGCCGTGATACTGACTTCGGTAACGGCGGCACCTTTATCGATAGCTTCAATATTCATACGCACGATCTCTTCGCCTTTGCGACCAAAAGACTTTTTAACGGCTTTCTTCATTTCGGTAAGAGCAAGTTCGTAAGGAATCACACCCGAAATTTTGAAGAATGCAGCCTGAAGGATGGTATTGGTACGATTACCGAGGCCAATTTCTTCAGCTATAGCTGTAGCATTTATGATAAAGAATTTAATTTCATTCTCTGCCATGTACTTTTTCATGTTATCCGGCAGGTGGTTCCGGCTTTCGTCAGCATCCCAGATACTGTTCAAAAGGAAAGTTCCTCCTTTTTTCAGACCTTTGAGCATATCGTATTTGTTCAGGTAAGCAGGAACATGACATGCTACAAAATCAGGAGTATTAACCAGATAAGGCGAGCGGATAGGATTATCGCCGAAACGAAGGTGCGAAGTAGTGATACCGCCCGACTTCTTTGAATCGTATGCAAAATATGCCTGGGCGTATTTGTCGGTATTTTCTCCGATAATTTTTATGGAATTTTTATTGGCACCTACAGTTCCATCTGAGCCTAAACCATAAAATTTCGCCTGGAATGTACCTTTCGTTGATAGGTCAATTTCAGGAAGTACCGGCAGTGATGTAAATGAAACGTCATCAACTATACCAACAGTGAAATGATTTTTAGGCTCATTCAGTTTCAGGTTGTTGAAAACTGAAATCATCATGGCAGGTGTAGTATCTTTTGAACTAAGGCCGTAACGTCCGCCTATAATAACAGGTTTATTTTCCTTTTCGTAGAAAATATCACGAATATCAAGATACAAAGGATCTCCTGTAGCACCAGGTTCTTTGGTACGGTCAAGAACACAGATACGTTTAACAGTTGACGGAAGAACATTGAAGAAATACTTTGGTGAGAACGGGCGGTACAAATGAACGCTTATCAAACCCAGTTTTTCGCCTTTAGCATTGAGGTGATCAATAACTTCTTTTAAAGTTTCAGTAATTGAACCCATTGCTACTACAATGTTTTCAGCATCTTTTGCTCCATAATAGGTAAAAGGATGGTACTCACGTCCGGTTGATTTGCTTATGTGCTGCATATATTCCTCAACAATGTCGGGAACTGCATCGTAGAAAAGATTGGCTGCTTCGCGGCTCTGGAAATAGATATCAGGATTTTGGGCCGTACCACGGGTTACCGGATGTTCCGGATTGAGAGCGCGGTCGCGGAATTCTTTTAAAGCATTGTAATCGAGCAACTTCGACAGATCTTCATTCGAAGGATATTCAACTTTTTGAATTTCGTGCGAAGTACGGAACCCGTCAAAGAAATGCATGAATGGTACGCGTGAGCGGATAGCGGCAAGGTGAGCAACACCTGCAATATCCATAATCTCCTGCACACTACCGGTTGCCAGCATGGCAAATCCGGTTTGGCGGGTAGAATAAATATCACTGTGATCGCCAAAAATTGAAAGTGCCTGAGCTGCAAGGCTGCGGGCCGAAACATGGAAAACTGCGGGTAATAATTCACCTGCCATTTTATACATATTCGGTATCATAAGCAATAAACCCTGCGATGCAGTATAAGTAGTAGTAAGAGCACCTGCCTGCATAGAGCCATGAACAGCACCTGCTGCGCCACCCTCGCTCTGCATTTCGACAACGCGGACAGTTTCGCCAAATATATTTTTACGTCCATAGGCTGCCCACTCATCAACATATTCGGCCATAGTTGATGAAGGCGTAATAGGATAAATTGCAGCTACTTCACTGAACATGTATGCAATATGTGCGGCAGCGTAATTACCATCACAGGTTACATATTTCTTTTTTTCACTCATATGTTTGATTATTAAATTATTGTATCAAAAATATTCACTCCTGAGGCTACGCTCAAAAGCGGTGCAAAATTACTTTTTTATAAGGAATTGCTAACGAATTATTGTAGAAAATACACGATGAAAGGCTAATTTAAAATGATTATAGATTATAAAACATGTTATTATCATAATGTTGGTATAGAATATTCACTATGCAATTGGTGAACTTTTTCAGATGCAAAAAATGTTCAGGTATTTCAATACTTATATCCAAAAAATTTAGTAATTTTCCGCTTTCAAAAAACCGGAAATCAGAATTTTAATTTCATTTATAAAACTTGTTGGAGGAAAACTTATGATTAACCTTGCCACAAATTATATGGGAATTGCACTTAAAAACCCCATTATTGCAGGTGCAAGCAGTATGTCGGCAGACCTGAATACACTTATTAAACTGGAAAAAGCCGGAGCAGCAGCTGTTGTTTACAAAACTCTTTTCGAGGAACAAATTAACCTCGAAAGTGCTCAATTCGACGATCAGCTTGAAGCTATGGGCGGCGTTCATGCTGAAATGACAAGCCTATATCCGAAACTTCAATATGCAGGCCCCGAAGCTCATCTTGTGAATCTGCGGAAAGCGAAAGAAACTTTAGGCATTCCTGTAATTGCCAGCCTCAATTGCCTTTATGACAAAACATGGCTCGAATATGCCAGGCTTATAGAAAAGACCGGAGTTGACGGACTTGAATTAAATTTCTATTTCGTTCCCGGCGACTTTGAGTTCGATGGCCGTTCGATGGAAGAAGCTCATCTTGACCTGGTTAAAACTATAAAATCAAAAATTTCTATTCCCGTTAGCGTTAAACTCAGTTCTTTTTATTCAAACCCGCTTAACTTTATTTCGCGTCTCGATAAAGCCGGAGCAAATGCTGTGGTGATATTTAACCGTATGTTCGAGCCTGAAATTAATGTTCAGGAAATAAAACATATTGCTCCGTTTTATCTTAGCCATGAAGGTGATTACCGCCTTGCTCTCAGATATGCAGGATTGTTGTTTGGAAATCTGAAGGCGCAAATTTGTGGCAATACTGGTATATACCAAGGGAATGATGTAATTAAAATGATACTGGCCGGAGCCGATTGTGTACAAGTAGTTAGTACCCTTTACAAACACAAACCTGAGCACATTGCCACCATGCTGAGTGATATGGAAGCGTGGATGGAATCGAAAAAATATACTTCATTATCTGATTTTAAAGGTAAACTTTCTAAAAAAGATCTGAAAGACCCGTTTGTGTACAAACGTGGTCAATACATTGACCTGCTGCTTGGATCAGATGAACTGATTAAATAATCGAATGCTTCAAAATGCCGTAAAAGCCCTGGCCGAAAAGCCGGGGTTTTTATTTTGGCAAGTCAGCAATGGTAAAGATGAGAGGAAAAGGATAAGAGTATATTAGTGTCTAAACACACTAAAAAAGCCGGCTGGCGCCGGCTTTTTTTATTAACAGGGTGTGGGAAAGTAATTATTTGAGCTGCAATTTATCTAAAATATTTTTGGCTTCCTGCCAGTGATAATTATCAGGATTGGAAGCAACAACCACAAACTGATCGATTGCTTTATCTTTTTGGTTGCTCTTAAGGTAGCAAAGCCCAAGATACCATTCTGCATGTTCAATATAAAGGTTGTCGTTGTGTTTTATTATGGTATTGAAAGCTTTTATTGAGTTTTCGTAATTCATTGTTTCTATATTCGCAATGCCATAGTAGAACCATACAGCAATATTTGAATTATCTTTTCTGAGAATACGATTAAATAATTCAGAAGCCGTATTGTAATCCTTTTGCTGAAACTTGATTACTGCTTCAACTATATTTTCATCACCACGGGTTAAATCGACTATATTCTCCGAGTTGTAATATTGGGTAAAAAGCGAATCGCTTGAAATATTTCGGTTAGTTTGCAAATATAATGTTGCTGTAACTGCACACAATGCCAGCAGTGAAGCAGCAGCATACCACCATTTCCTGTTATTCATGCGCACAACCGGAACTTCTGCCTTAAAATCGCGGTCTGTATTAATTGCAGCAATAAGTTTTCGTCGCAAATCAATAATATCATCATTATAGATAGCAGAATCAATACTTTGTGCGAGCTTCAACTCCTGGCTCAGTTCCTGGTTCAACCTGAGTTCGTTAGTAAAAGCTGCCCGCTCAGCAGGTGCCATCTCATTGGCAAGATATTGCTCAATGCTGGCCGAATGTTTAAAATTGTTTGTCATCTTTTTAAAAATTTTTGACTTCGTGGATCGTCAGCGATACGCTTTTTTAATTCTTCCTTACACATGTATTTTCTGGTTTTGGCGTAATTTTCGGTTCTGTAACCCATTATTGACGCAATATCGCGCAACGGGATATCTTTCATAAAAAGCCTGAGCACCTTCTGACAATCTTCGTTTAATGACAAAAAATGTATCTGAATAATCCTGTGCATTTCAGCCTCTTCAACAGATTTTTCGTTAAGAAACGCCTGCGGAAGGTCGATATACTCTTCAACATCAGTAAGTTTATCAAAAACCGCTTTCCGCTTATTAAGCTTCTGCAGCCATAGATTCCGGCAAACCGAATACATGTAAGTTTTAAAAGAACTGGTCAATACAAATTGGTTAATGCTGATTTTATTGTAAATAATGATTATGCCATCCTGAAAAATATCCTCCGCGTCTTCACCCGATCCACCATTCTGAACAATAAGGAATCGTATCAATGGAAAAAATTCCTTGTATATGAAATTAATGATGTAATCACTTCTTAATCTCAGTCCTTCCTGTATGGCTTCGTCAGAATAATGGATCATCACTTGCTATATTATCCGGATTTTAGAAAAAGGTAATACCATTCTGAGATCTTTTTTTGATTTTTTTTTAAAATAATGTTTATCTTACTACTATTCAGCACTTTATGATATTGCAAACTTATTAACAAATATAACTTTTCAGAGAAGATTTAATGAAAAACGTTGGTTTCCACATTCAATCCATCTGCAAATATCACACAAATTTGAAACTTTTTGAAAATAATTTCTAAAATCCGTATTACCTTTTTGTAAAAAATGGATAAAGACATGTAGCACATCAAGGGAAAGTGTTTTTTGACTGTTACTAGTTTTCAGAAAATCAGACCAGAAAAAGTACAAAATCCAAAATAAATATTAGTCCATCCAATTAATTAAACTAATCCAAAAACCAAACCATGAAAAAAATTATTACCTCGCTAGTTCTTGTACTGGTAACCCTTCTTTCAGTTCAAACTCTCAAAGCCGAAAGTGTTAATGGTCAGATCCTCTATCAGAATGACCCAAACAGGCCAATTAATGATGTTAAAGTTGCTCTTAAGAATCTGGACAACGGAACTATTCAATCCTATATCACAGGAGGCAATGGATATTATGAATTCCTGAATGTAACTGACGGGAACTATAGTTTAACATGTACAAAAACGCAGGCTGGCGGAGGAGTAACATTTTATGATGCAACCTTAGTTTTCTTAAACATAATAGGATTTTATCAGTTTACTCCTATTCAATTTCTTGGAGCGGATGTGAACGGAAGCAATGCTATAACCTGGTCCGATTACAACATGATTATATCCCATATACTTTATAACACTGCTTTCCCAATTGGCCCATGGACTTTCGAAAGTCAGTACTTTACCATTTCCAACCTGAAGGATGGGGTACCCAAAGGCTCAGGCGGAACCTGTTCAGGCGATATAGGTGGAACTTTTGTTCCAACTGTTAACAATACTCCTGCTTTACCGGTTGCCCAGGAAGGAGTGATCAATGTATCCAATAGCGAACCTTTCACCACAAGAATACTCACTCACAACGACCTTTCAATCACCGGTGCAGGTATCCTTATCAACTACCCTGAAGAATTAATGAATATTGAATCTATTGAATTCAAGGGAGCAAACTTCCAGTACAATATAGAAAATGGTCAAATTCGCGTTGTTTGGGGAGATCCTACTACTGAACCAATTAATTTTAATGATGGCGAAACTTTTATCACCTTACATGGCACCAGTACCGAAGCCTTTAAACATGGAATGACTGCTATCCTAAGCCTTGATGGGAATACCAGCCTGATGAACACATCGAATCAGGAAGTAAGTGAGTTAAGCTTTGCTTCACCGGTATTAAAATATAACAGTCCATCGCTGAAACTCAGTAACTATCCGAATCCATTCGTATTATCAACCAAGCTCAGCATTTACACTCCTGAAACAGGCATTGCAATAATCGAAGTGTACAGCGCAACAGGTCAACTGGTTAAAAATATCACTCCCGGGAAAATGAATGCCGGTTACAATGAAGTCAGTCTTGATGCTTCACAATTGGCAAAAGGATATTACATGTGCAAATTGCGGATACAAGCTGACAGTGGCGAACTAAGCAACACCATACGGATATTAAAAGCTGAATAATACATAAACGGAAGCTAAATAAAAAAGGAGCTAAATGCTCCTTTTTTCATGCCCTCCAGATTAGTGCCTTAAAAATAATATTAGTATCTTTTTTGGCAAAATATTTAAATTGAGTTTTTAAATATCGAATAATGAACAAGGCATAATGAATTTCGAAGTTATGATGTTATTGTATTGTTACCGCATCAATATTATTTCTGCGATTTCAAAATTATCCCGAAAACAGAATTTTTATTTTCCAATTCAATATTTCTTGCTTTCACTTCATTGTTCGATATTCATTATTCATTATTCATTATTCAAATCTTTTTTGGTTCTGGTTTGTCCAGGTTAGTGTCTAAACTCTTAAGTTGATGTATTTTTTGGCACAATATTCATTTCTATTAATTCAAAAAGCAAAATTTAAAGTTCAAAGTTTTTGGTCATACAAAACATTCGTATTTATACCATCAAGGAAATTGTTCCCCAACAGATGTTCTTATTCTGCTTTAAAAATATTTTACTCTTTGAACACTCTTTTTGAATTTTGCTTTTTGAATTTTAAATTATTTTCTTTTTTGTTCTGGCTTGTCCAGGTTAGGATTATATTATCTTTGCCATGCACTTGTAATCACTAAGTTTTACCCGCACCTTGTTAGCCCAAAATTTTGCCCAATGAAAACCCCTCTGGCATTATTTTGTTTTAGATTTCTTCTCCTATTTTTATTTTGGGCACTATGGTCATGCAAAAATGATAGCAATAAGAATCCACTCCCCAAGGGTGATTCGGATATAACATTTGCGGACCAGCTCAAAAACAGGGGCAGTTACGATTCAGCTATTGTAAATTACAGAAAAGCTATTAGTAAAAACCTTGAAGCCGGTCAATATACCGAATGGGTAAGAAGTGTGTCGGGCATTGTTGATTGCTTCAGAGCAAAAGGTGACCTCGACGAAGCCATGCGACTTACTGACCAGGCACTGGCCATTGCTATGGCAAAGCTTGATACTACCGGTAATCTTTTTAACGGACTGATTCATAAAAAAGCGTTCCTGTTTTCGGATAAAAGGCAATTCGAACAGGCTGAATTGCTGTATTCGCGCAATATCAGCACATACCTTTCCCGATCTGCATTACCTGATACCGGGCTTGCACTGTCGTACAATGGAATGGGCACCTCGAAGCTACTGCAAAACAAATTCCCTGAAGCTTTAGAACAATACCAGAAAGCAATCGATATATATGAAAAAACGCGTCATACACGGAATTCTGATTATGCCAGTTCGCTTCAAAACATTGGAATTGTATATTCAATGACGGGCAACTATGAGAAAGCGGAACAATATTTTTTGCTTTCACTCAAGGTTAAGCAGGAAGTACTCAAAGCTAATGATCCTCAACTGGCTTCTCTATACCTGAATATGGGCAGGTTCTACCAGATTATCCGGAACGACCCGAAGACCCTTGAATACATGAAGCGTGCCGAAAACGCCTATATTAGTCAGAATCAGTCCAATTCAATTATGGCGGGTTCCCTCTTCCTGAATATGGGGGGAATCTACATTTACACTGCCGAATACGAAAAAGCACAAAGTTACCTGAACAAATCATTGGAAATTATTACGACCAAAGCACCGGACAACCTGGAAAATTTACTCACCATATACCTGAATATGGGTTTTATTGCTGAGAAAAAAGGCGATTTTCTCATTGCAAGGGACTATTATCTTAAAGGCCTTGAAATTGGGGATAAATTCCCAAATTCTGTAAAAGTATTGAGGGGTCTTGCAAAAGTCTCATTTAAACTTAAAGATAAAGTAAGTGCGGATGCCTATTTTAAAAAAGCACTCGAAAAAAGCTTTGAATTTTATGGAATGGAGCATACTGAGACTGCGCTGACGTATTTAAGATATGGTGATTTCCTTTCCGAAAACAGGAAAAGCGAAGCCCTTTTGTATCTGAATAAATCGTTGGACCTTTATAAAAAAGCATTCGGCCCGGTAAATATTGATGTTTCATCAGCATATTATTACATTGGGGACTATTACTACCGAGACAAAGAATTCAACAAAGCATTAAACTTCTTTCAACTCTCGCTCATTGCAGGATTTCCGGGTTTTACTCCGAAGAATATTTTTGATAATCCCAATATCTCAAAAGAAAATATAAATGGCAACCTTCTGGAGCCTCTTTCAGCAAAGGCTAATGTATTATTGTCGCTTTATCAGGCAGATACGTCACAAACTAATCTCTTAAAAGCGAGTGGGGAAAGTTTTAATCTTGCATTGAAAATGATTGAGATGCTCAGATCTTCCTTTCAGGATGAAGACAGCAAATTATTAATGTTGAAAAATGAAAAAAAGACCTTCTCTAATGCCCTTTACTCACAGGTGAATTTATTTTATAAATCCCAAAGTCCCGAGGCCCTCGAACAAGCCTTCAGTTTATCCGAAAAGGGTAAATCGGCCATACTGCTTTCACATCTTCGTGACAAGGAAGCCAAAAACATAGGTCGTATCCCCGAAAATCTGCTTGCCATGGATGCAAATCTTAAATCAGAGATTTTTTTCTATAACAAACAGATTCATGACCAGAAACTCATTAATAACCCCGATGAAGATAAAATCAAGTTATGGAACGGTAAAATCTTTGACCTAGGACTCAAACAGGATGAACTTATTAAATCCATTGAAAAAGATTACCCGGTTTACTATAACCTGAAATATGATAATTCAGTAGTTACAATCAACGAAATCCAGCAGAAACTTAAGGCCAGCCAGGCAATAGTTGAGTATTCACTTACTGATTCGGTTTTATATACTTTCGCTATTACTTCAGGCAATAAACAACTGATCACCAGTCCGATTGATTCATCCTTTTATACTAACCTGCAGGTAATCAGGCAGCATCTCAGCGGCAGAGATTTCAATAATTATTCAAGTGCTGATTTTAAAGTATTTGTTCGCACGTCGCACGAATTGTATCGCACACTTATGCTACCGGTTCAGAAGATAACCCATGGAAAGGATATTATCATTATTCCGGATGGTGAACTGGGATACCTTGCTTTTGATGTGCTGCTAACATCACTGCCCGATACAACAAAGCCGGGATATAAAAAACTACCTTACCTTATTAAAGAGTCAGCACTCAGTTATGCCCCGTCGGCAACTACATTCTTTGATGAACTGAATATGAAGCAGACCCGAAATAATGGAAAGATACTTGCATTCGGACCTGAATATGGAAACGACAACAAAGTACTTGACGAAAAAGATGAAAATGGGAAGCTACTGCGAAATACGCTTACAAATCTGACGAATACACAAAACGAGATAAAAAGCCTGAAGGATTATTTTAATGTTAAAGCCTTTCTTGGGAAAAGGGCTACTGAAAAATCTTTTAAAAACAATGCCGCCGATTATAAAGTACTGCATCTGGCCATGCATACAATTATCAACAATGAAAATCCATTGTATTCAAAACTCATTTTTTTTAAATCGGAAAACGATACGCTTGAAGATGGCATGCTCAATGCTTCGGAGTTGATAAACATGGAGCTTCATGCCGAAATGGCCGTGCTGAGCGCATGCAACACCGGGTCGGGCAAAATGCAGAAAGGGGAAGGAATTATGAGCCTGTCGCGCGATTTCTTTTATGCCGGTGTGCCGGGTATTATTATGACAGCCTGGGCTGTAGAGGATCGGGCAGGGATTAAACTTATGGATTATTTTTACAAATATATCGCTCAGGGGAAAGCCAGGAATGAGGCTCTTCGCCTGGCTAAAATCGACTATCTCGACAATTGTGATAAACTTACTTCCCATCCACATTACTGGGCTGCTTATTTAAATGTTGGAGATATCCGGCCAATTGAAAAATTCGGTAAGAGAACCAATCCGTTTTCGTTACACGGAGCTGCCGCAACAGTACTTACTATTGCATTATTGTTAATTCTTCGTTCAAGGAAAAAGCAAAACCGCAAAAAGCCGGTAAGTTAGGCAAAGGCTGATTTTGTTTACTTTTGCAGAAAAACAGAGAAGTGATTTTACCTGCAAATTTTGAAGAAAAAACCGGTTTTGATAGTATCAGAAACATGCTTACCGGGTATTGCTTAGGTGATAAGGGAAAATCGCTTGTCAACGAAATACGATTCAAAACCAACCCTGATGAACTGAATGCAGAACTGGATCGTACTGAAGAATTCCGAACAATGCTACTCACTGTTTTCGGATATCCCGCTACGGAGTATTTCGGCCTGGAAGAGGAACTGAACCACATACTTATACCAGGAACATTTCTTCCGGCTGAGTCACTTTTACTGCTGCGCACCTCCTACGATTGTTACAGTAATTGTATAACCTTTATCTCCGAAACATCAGCTAACAGCTTTCCACACCTTCATTCGCTCATTGGCGCACAGGCTATTGAGCCGTTTATTGCCCGTGGCATTAACCGTATTGTTGATAACGATGGCAATATTCGCGACAACGCTTCCCCTGCCCTGCTTGAGATCAGGAAAAGCCTGTCGAGAATGATCCACATGATCGACAAAAAAATAGCACAGGCACTTACCCAGGCCAAACTTGATAAACTTGTGCCCCCCGAAACAGAAATCGCGATCCGTGAGGGACATGCTGTAATACCTGTTCATTCGGCCAATAAACGCAAAATCAGCGGGGTGATCATTGATGAGTCAGCAACCGGGCAGACTTCATATATTGAGCCAACCGAAGTATTTGAACTCCGCAATAGCATCCGTGAACTTGAACTGGCCGAAAGGCGCGAAATTGTAAAGATACTTATTGAATTCGCTGATGAACTTCGCCCGCATATTCTGCTGCTGAAAGAATCTCTGGATTTTTTAGGCCAACTCGATTTTCTCCGGGCTAAAGCTCTTCTGGCCATCGAAACCGGGGCAATGAAACCTGTATTACGCGCAAAACAAAGCTTCGCATGGTTGCAGGCGCGCCACCCCCTGCTGATGCTTTCGCTCAAAAAGCAAAAACGTGAAATAATTCCGTCGGATATCACACTTGATGAAAATCACAGGATACTAATTATTTCCGGACCGAATGCAGGCGGGAAATCAGTATTGCTGAAAACTGTCGGATTACTTCAATATATGCTTCAATGTGGATTACTCATTCCTGTTTTAGATACATCCGAAGCCAGTATCTTCGATCATTTATTTATCGATATCGGCGACCAGCAATCAATTGAAAATGATCTGAGTACATACAGCAGCCATTTGCTTAACATTAAAAAGCTGCTTGAATATGCTGATCAGTCAACCCTTTTCCTCATTGATGAATTTGGTGCAGGAACTGAGCCTCAGTCGGGCGGAGCCATTGCCGAGGCGGTACTCGAAACGCTTAATGACAAAAAAGCCTATGGGGTGGTAACTACGCATTATGCCAATCTGAAACTTCTCGCTTCGGACCATACAGGTTTCGTAAACGGGGCAATGCTTTACGACACAAAGCATATGAAGCCCTTGTTTGTTCTCAAAACAGGAAAGCCTGGCAGTTCCTTTGCCTTTGAAATTGCTTTTAATATATCTTTCCCGAAAGAAGTCCTTGATAAAGCCGGGAATAAAGTAGGACACGCAAAACTCGATTTCGACAAGCAGATGCAGGATCTCGAATCCGAAAAACTCGAAATGAGCCAGAAAGAGAAGCAACTTCAGCAGGCTGATGAAATGCTTACAGGGCTGATTAGCCGCTACACGTTAATGAAAGATGAACTGGAAAGTAAACAAAAGGAAATTCTCGGGAAAGCACGCCTGGAGGCCCAATCTATCCTGAATAAATCGAACCAGATTATCGAAAAAACAATTCGCGAAATAAAGCAATCCCAAGCTGATGCATCGCGGACAAAACAATTAAGAACCGAGATCAGGACTTTTACTGAAGCGGTAAATGAATCACCTATTGCTGAAATACAAATAGAAAAGGAAGAAATCGTGTTGCCGGAGTCAGCAACCGGCAGCCCGGTTATAAAAGGAAGCCGTGTAAGAATGATCGGGCAAAATGAAACCGGTGAAGTAACTGAATTAAACGGGAATATTGCAACCGTTTCATTCAACACCGTAATTCTGCGTGTAAAAACTGATAGTCTTGAAGTTGTAGCAGGAAATGTACCCGTAAAAAGAGTTGTTAACCGGGGTGTGGCCTATCAGAACATGGTAAATGATATGAATTCGCGAATGGCCAATTTCCGGATCACCATTGATGTAAGGGGAATGCGCGCCGAGGAAACCGAATCGCTGATACAGCGATATATTGATGAAGCCGTTATGCTCCATGTGCCGGAAGTAAGTATTCTGCATGGAAAAGGAAATGGAATCCTTCGCAGTGTAATCCGCAATTACCTTTCCGGATTTAACGAAGTAAAACATTTATCTGATGCACCTCTCGAATCAGGCGGATCAGGAATTACGCTTGTAACTCTCAAGTAATAATACTATCTTTAAAACAACATAATACCTGTAAAAAATGAAAAAAATCACATTTTTCCTGATCCTTCTGGTTTCAGTTTCACTAAGCCAATCAGCTTGCAAAAGCGGTTCCGCCAGCGGATCAATACTAACATTGACTACCGATAATTTTACTGCCGAAACAGCCCAGGGGGTTGTAATGGTCGATTTCTGGGCAACCTGGTGTATGCCCTGCAAAGCGATGGCTCCGGTTATTGACGAAATTGCAGAGCACACAAAAGGAAAAGTTAAAGTCGGGAAAGTGGATATTGATAAAAACGGGCCACTCGCGAGCCAGTTTGGGGTGCAGGCAATACCCACCATAATCATTTTCAATAATGGCAAGGCAGTAGAGACCCTGGTTGGTATGCAGTCAAAAGCAGCACTCATAAACGCACTTTCAAAATACGTAGTTCTACAATAGCAGGTTTTCTCTCCCCATTTCGGTATAAAGCAGTTTTTCCTTTCGTGAAAAACCTGAGATTACCAGATTGTACGATTCGTCAATCCATTGCTTTAAAAGGGCATCGGCAATACTTCCATTTATCATAACTGTAACCCAGTACTTTTTATTCATATGGTAGCCAGGTAAAACACTGGGATACTGCTCTGTAAGTTCCAATATTTTTTCGGGCGAGTTTTTAATATTCATCGAAAACGCATCAACCAAATCGGTAAGCAGAAACATTTTACCGGCTACTTTAAAAACGAGCGTATTCTCATCAAAAGGAAACGTCTCGGTTACGGCAGGTTTCGAGATGCAATAATCTCTTAATTCTTCGATATTCATCCTGGCTGTTTAAGACCTCAAAATTAAGCATTTAAAGGAATAATGTATAACTACCCGAACTAAAAATGCATTAAGTATGCATGAATAAACAATTAAATAATAGTACCTTTGCCTATGAATGAAGAATTCGCTTCGCTGCGAAACAACATATTTTTCACAAACCAAAACCCTATGTCCTTAAGCTCCAAATCATCTGATCTGAAACGCAGAATGCAGGAGGCATTGCGCGGTGGTGGCGACAAAGCCATTCAAAAACAGAAAGCCACCGGTAAACTTACAGCACGCGAACGCATTATCGCTTTGCTGGATGCCAAGTCGTTTCACGAATACGACTTATTTGTTGAACATGCCGGCCGCGATTTTGAAATGAGCGACAAATACCTGCCCGGTGATGGTGTAATTACCGGAACAGGAACTATTAACAATTATCCTGTTTGTATTTTCGCCCAGGATTTTACAGTTGCAGGCGGTTCACTTGGTTATATGCATGCCAAAAAGATCACCAAGATCATGGATCACGCCATGAAACTGAAAATTCCTTTAATCGGTATCAACGATTCAGGCGGAGCCCGCATACAGGAAGGTGTTAACTCACTGGCAGGGTATGGCGAAATATTCTATCGCAATACACAGGCATCCGGAGTTATTCCGCAGATTTCAGTTATCCTGGGTCCTTGCGCCGGAGGGGCAGTCTATTCGCCCGCTCTTACTGACTTCGTTTTTGTTGTAGATAAGATATCCAAGATGTTTATCACAGGTCCTGAAGTTATTAAAACAGTTCTTGGTGAGGAGATTTCGATGGAAGAACTGGGGGGTGCCCGCGTACAGGCCGAAATCACCGGCAACGTGCATTTCTTTGCCGAAAGCGAAATTGAGTGTTTTGAGCAGATTAAGAAACTTTGCAGTTTTATCCCCTGGAATAACCTGAAGAAGGCAGATCCGTTTCCCAAAAAACCACCCCGTGTCAGGCAATACAGCCTCGACAAAGTATTTCCCACCAATCCACGGCAACCATATGATGTTAAAGATGTGATCCGCGGCATAATCGATGATTCTGATTTCCTCGAAGTTCAGGATTTATTTGCTCAAAATATTGTAATAGGATTTGGCCGCATGAATGGATTTACTGTTGGTTTTGTTGCCAATCAGCCTTTGGTTCTTGCCGGTGTACTTGATGTTGATTCGAGTGATAAAGCAGCCCGGTTCATCCGTTATTGCGATGCGTTCAACATTCCATTGGTTACGCTGGTTGATTTACCGGGCTATTTACCGGGCGTTGACCAGGAACATGCCGGTGTTATCCGCCATGGAGCTAAAGTTCTTTATGCATACAGCGAAGCTACAGTTCCCAAAATTACTGTTATTACCCGCAAAGCTTATGGCGGAGGTTATATAGCAATGTGTTCGAGCCATTTACGTGCCGACTTTGTTTTTGCCTGGCCAACTGCCGAAATTGCAGTTATGGGACCCGAAGGAGCAGCAAATATTATTTTCAGGAAAGAAATTACTGAAGCGGAGAATCCAGACGAAATGCGCAAACTTAAAATCAAAGAATATAAAGAAAAGTTTGCCAACCCGTTTGTTGCTGCCGCGTATGGGTATGTGGATGCTGTTATCAGCCCGGAGGAAACCCGCGACATGGTTATTCACGCACTTGCCATTTCAGCCGACAAAAAGGTTGATGTTCCGATGAAGAAACATGGCATACCACCATTTTAATCTGCATGTAAGTGTTAACTCAGCAATGATTATTATAAAATAATCTTTCAGCCAGGGATATTCCCTTTTAATGCCGTTGAAGGAGCACTTCAGAATTTTTCAGTAGTTGATTCAACTAAAAAGATTAATCATGCCAACAAGTGAAAAGTCAAAGAGCCTGAATTTGCAGGATATAAAAGCAGAAAGCACACACGAAAATCTGGATATAGAGATTTTTCAAACCCTTCTTATTGAGGATGTGAAATACAAAACCCGGTTGACCAAAAAGTTTCTTAACCGTAAGCCTTACGAACCTGTTGATCCCAAAAAAGTACTTTCATTTATTCCCGGAAATATAAAAAAGATATACGTAAAAAAAGGGAAGAAAGTAAAAGCCGGGGAAAAGCTTCTTGATCTTGAAGCAATGAAAATGGTAAACACGATGTTTGCGGCCGAAAACAGTATAATTGCTGATATTTTTGTAAAAGAAGGCGATATGGTACCTAAAAACCAATTACTTATGCTCTATAAATAAGCCGAAGTATTATTGTCATGGCCGAAAAGTGAAGCATTTTCATTATTGGAAAGAGCAATAAATTCATTAATTTCGTTTTTCCCCTCACCCGATAAAGAAGAAGTGATGAAGATGGGAGGTAATTCCTCCCATTTTTGTGCGAGTACTTTTTTGTATTCCTCCAGGTTACGGCGAACGGCATTGCGTGAAATTTTATCCGATTTTGTAAAAACCAGGCAGAAGGGCAAACCTTTCTCTCCCATCCAGTTTATCAGGTCCTGGTCGCTTTTCTGCGCATCATGACGGATATCAAGCAGGATGAAAGTGTAAAGAAGCGATTTGCGCTGCAAGAGGTATTCGCGGATGATGATTTCCCAGTTACGCCTCGATTTCTTCGAAACTTTTGCATATCCATATCCCGGAAGATCAACCAGGTACCAGGTATCCTCGTCCACCATAAAATAGTTCAGCAATTGGGTTTTACCTGGAGTTGACGAGGTTTTCGCCAGGTTTTTAACCCCGGTAATCATATTGATAAGCGACGATTTACCCACATTCGAACGACCAAAAAAAGCATATTCAGGCAACCGGGGTTGCGGGCAACCTGCTACATCGGCTGCACTTATCACAAAAGCTGCCCTGCGGTTATTCATAATAAATCAGGTTAGATTAAAATGATGGCATATTTAAATGCCTGTCTTTCTTGAAATCGTAAACGTCGTCCAACGTTACCAATATTCCCGATTCCTCCACATCTCCGAATCCGGGATTAAGTGAAGTTCCAAAAAACAACATGGTTGAAGACAGATTCATATACGCATTCACCAATGGCGGTATATTTTCGTGCCTTTCTCTAACCAGGTGTACCAGGATTTTGTAATCTTTTTCGTAAGAACCACCTGTAAACTGTTCGGAAAGAAAATCAATAGGGGTTTCCAAAGGAAGTGATTCGTGCGGATATACAAGATTGTTCTTATCACTGAAGTATTTACGGAGGAAATAGAGTATAAAGTCGCGTGCTTCAACATTATAATGAGGGTACATGGTAATTTTCCCGAAATAATATTTCACATCCGGGTTTTGTATCAGTATGGCACCCAATCCATTCCAGATATTATCGAGGGCATACATTCCTTTACGCAGATTTACTGTTGGCTGGTAATTGGGTTGCACAAACGAACGCCCTAATTCTATCGTATAGGGAAGATACTCTTTGATAAATTTCTCTGACAGATGAAAAAGCTCACTGGTGGGTGTATTAATATGGCCATGTTCATGGCGGGTAAGCGTTTTCCCGTGAATAAACCTGTAACCACCAATAATTTCCTTTTCACGCGGATCCCACACAAATAACTGATGAAAAGGATTTTCTACTTCTGTATCAAACTCATCAAGGTCGCAATCAAACCCGGTGCCACCGCCGGCATCGCGAAAGGTAATTTCCCGCAAGCGTCCTATCTCCCTGACAGTATTCGGCGAATTCTGATAAGTTACAATATAAATCTCATTATTCCCACTGTTTGTTGGCTTAATAAATTTATCGGGAGTGAGTTCGCTCTCAATTAAATTCCTGTCAATTGCATCAATAATCTCCTGCATCGCCTTACACTTTTTTAATCAGCTTTAAATAAGCTATTCATATCATTTTGCAAATTGTACACATGAGCTTTCAGTTTCAGCGCCCATATTAAATCGTTATTCCGTTTATCAAAGATAGTGTAAGAAATCGGTTTCCCAAAAGTAATGATAATTTCTTTGTCGTGCTGCCTGAACATTTCATCAACCAGGTAGAGCATCTCAATATTGGCTTTGATACCGAGCTTACCACGCAGCATTGCCAGGTTATAAAACCAGTTCGAATTACGCCCGTTGATATAACAAGGAATAACATCGCGCTTATGCCCTTTTGCCTTGGTAATAAAACTCTTTTTCCATTCGAGGTCACAAATCTCCCCTTTCTGCTTTCGTGAACAAAGTCCTGCCGGAAAAAACAGCATGGCTTTATCCGAGGCAAACGTTTCGTCCATCAGCCTTACATTTCCGGCATTGGAACCATGCTTGTTGATAGGTATAAACAAGCCTTTCAGATTGGGGATATTGAGTAGTAAATCATTTACAGGAAATACAATATCTTTCCGTATTTTGCCTAATACCCACATCAGGGCCATTCCGTCGAGGCCACCCAAAGGGTGATTTGCAGCTACTATCCAATGCCCATCTTCAGGAATATTCTCAAATCCATGGTACACAATTTTCACCCCAAATTCTTTAAGCACAGCATCCAGAAAATCAAGATCACAGAGATGCCCGTGCCGGATCAGGATTCCATTCAGGTCATCCTGGTGAATCACTTTCTTCAGGTAGTTTAATACGAATCGCGGCAGGATTTTTAACAGGCGTGGACTCTTATCACCAATTACTTTATCCAGATCCAGAAGAAACTTTCCACTCTTGCTACTAACAGGCTGATCTTCCATAAGATAAGAATACTATAAAACAGTATATCAGTATACTGAGTTTTACAAAATTAGTAATTTCTGAAACATCTGTCATACGAGATATCTAAAAATATAATTAAAAATGTAATAGAATATGGCCTTAAAACACTGATAGTGCTGGATATCAATAATTTTTTGCAGCATTAATACATCATACAGAAGATATTTTATCTAAAACCCTTATTATATAAGGATTCTGTGTATTGTTGATAAATAATTGTGGGAAAATATGGTAAAATGTGGGAATACAAGTGTATTTTTACAGCAAAATAATCATACACATGATTTCCTTACAAGGTGAGCATATATGCAGGGTTGATGCAAAAGGAAGGTTTCTGCTTCCTGGCGCATTGAAAGGCCAGCTAAATGCCTCATTGGAAGAAGGTTTCATTGTTAAAAGAAGCATTTTCAGCAAATGCCTTGAGCTTTATCCCCGATCAAACTGGAATGAACTTCTTCGTAGGATCACCAGCAAGCTGAACAGGTTCAAAAAGGACGATAATGATTTTATCAGGGCTTACACTGCAGGGCTGAAAGAATTGGAAGCTGACAGCAATGGCAGGCTACTGATTCCGCGCGACCTGGCAATATTTGCCGAAATAACCGGAGATATTGTGGTGAATGCAAAAATGGAGTGTATTGAAATTTGGGATAAGGCGAAGTACGATGAAATTGTAAACGCAACCCAGCCTAATATTTCGGATTTAGCCGAAAAAATATTAGGGAATATTAACCTCAACGAATGAAAACTGAATGTACCACCAACCCGCATTATTGCACGAATGTATTGAAGGCCTCAGCATCAATCCGTCAGGGATATATGCTGATGTTACATTCGGAGGCGGTGGTCATTCGCGCGAAATACTTGCTAAGCTGAATGCTGACGGGCGACTGATCGCTTTTGATCAGGACGAGGATGCACTTGGCAACGCACTTGATGACAAGCGCTTCACGCTTTTAAATGAGAACTTCCGCTACCTGAAGAATTTCCTGCGCCTGCATAAAGCCATTCCCCTTGATGGCATCCTGGCTGATCTGGGAATTTCATCGCACCAGATCGACACTCCGCAGCGTGGCTTTGCAACCCGCTTCGATGGACCGCTCGATATGCGCATGGGACTCAAACAAGGCATGACTGCCGCTGAAATGATCAACAATTACCCTGAGGAAAAACTTTACTCCGTTTTTAAAATATATGGCGAAATAGCCAATGCCCGCCAGCTGGCTGCTAAAATTATCCAGGCACGGTCAAAACTTATCGCCACTACAACTGAACTGAAAGAAATTGTTAGAACCTGTACCCCGGGGAAAACCGAAAACAAATACCTGGCACAGGTTTTCCAGGCTATCCGCATCGAATTAAACGATGAAATGGGCGCATTGCAGGCTATGTTAAAACAATGCGCAGCCATACTGAAACCTGGCGGAAGACTTGTAATTATCTCGTATCACTCCCTTGAAGACAGGCTGGTAAAAAATTATATCAAAACAGGAAACGTGGAAGGTATATTGGAAAAGGATTTTTATGGCAACATAATCGCTCCTTTCAAACAAGTGACCCGCAAACCAATAACTCCTGCCGCTGCCGAACTGGAAAGCAATCCACGATCACGAAGCGCAAAATTGCGTATCGCTCAAAAAACAGAAGCATGAACGATCTCCGCAATACCATTATTACTGAAGCTGAAGAAGTTGCAGCCGAACCAAAACCAGAAAAAAAACCTAAGACTGCAAAAAAGCCTTCCGGTGTAAAAAGCATACTGGAAGGATCGTTCCTTGTTCGCGAAAAAGTTATCGGGTTGCTGCCTTTTTTAATTTTCCTTACATGCATCGGCTTGCTTTACATTTTTAACTCAAACTATGCTAACCGCACCATTATCAGCATAAGCAAAACCAAGAAACAGATTGAAGAACAACGCTTCGAATATATAAATACCAAATCGAAGTTAATGCATACTACCCGGCAAACAGAAATTGCCAAACGGCTGCAGAACAGCGGGCTGAAGGAGTCAAAAACTCCGCCACGAAAAATAGTAATTGACCAGACCACAGAATAATATTTAGAGGAAACTAATAAAATGGATTCAAGGAAATCGATACTTACGCGTGTGTACCTGGTTTATGGCTTTATGTTTGTCATATCCCTGGCTATTATCGCTAAGATCCTTTATATCCAGCTCGTTGAAGGTGAGATGTGGAAAGCCAAAGCAGAGAAACTCTCCCTTAAATACTTCAATATCGATCCTAACCGTGGTAATATTTATGACATAAACGGGCTGATGCTCGCAACTTCGGTTCCGCTGTTCGAAGTCCGTATGGACGCGGCTTCGCCCCTTATTCATGATACGATTTTTGACCAGAATATTGACTCTCTGGCCATTTGCCTTTCCGGTTATTTCAAAGATAAAAGCAGGCAGGAATATAAATCGATGCTTGTAAAAGCGCGTAATAGCAAAAACCGCTACCTCTTAATCAAACGCAAAACCACGTTCGATCAGTTGAAAGCCTTGCGCACTTTCCCGATTTTCCGTTTGGGCAAAAACAGCGGCGGCCTGATTACCACTGTTCAGAACAAACGGGTTTACCCTTACGATCACTTGGGATACAGGACTTTAGGCTGGTTCAGGGATGGAAACCCAAATAATGTGGGTATCGAAAGTGCTTTTAATGCCGAAATGCAGGGAATGGCGGGTAAGAGGCTATACCAACGCATACCCGATGGCAACTGGCGTCCGATGAATAAAAGCAATGAAATAGAGCCTGTAAACGGTTCAGATATTCTAACAACCATTGATATAAATATCCAGGACGTAGCCGAAGAAGCACTTCTCAGGCAGCTCGAATTTAATAAAGCTGATCATGGGTGCGCAATACTGATGGAAGTAAAAACAGGTGAAATAAGGGCAATTGCCAACCTGGGACGCACCAAGGAAGGAAAATACGAAGAATTGTACAATTATGCCATAGGCGAAAGCACCGAACCGGGGTCAACTTTTAAATTATTCTCATTGCTCGCAGCCTTCGAAGATGGTAAAACAACACTTACCGATATTGTAGATGTAACCGGTGGCATTACAACTTATGGAAGGCGTACCATGAGAGATTCGCACCTGGGTGGCGGAGTAATGACGGTGCAACAAGCTTTCGAAAAATCGTCAAATGTTGGCATTTCCAAAATAATCTACAAAGCTTATGCTGACAACCCGCAGGCATTTGTTGACAGGCTTCATAGTTTCAGCGTAAACAAGAGACTTGGACTGGAGATAAAAGGGGAAGGCCGTCCACAGATTCTGGGTGTAAAGGATGGCCTTTGGTCTAATTCGTCATTGCCATGGATGTCAATTGGATATGAAGTGGCACTAACACCTTTACAGATATTAACTTTTTACAATGCAGTTGCCAATGATGGCATGATGGTGAAGCCTCATTTTGTTAAGGAAGTCCGCAAAGCCGGATTACCGGTTAAAACCTTTGAAACTGAAATCATCAATAAACGGATAGCGTCAAAAGAAGCAATTGCACTTGCAAAAATTATGCTCGAAGCTGTGGTTGACCATGGAACCGGGTCATCACTCAAAAACCCGATCTATAAAGTTGCCGGAAAAACCGGTACCGCACAGGTTGCTCAGAATAAAGGTGGTTACAACAAAACTAACTACAAGGGATCATTCGTGGGCTATTTCCCGGCCGACAATCCGAAATATTCCTGCATAGTGGTAATTAATAATCCCACTGAGGGAGGATATTACGGCGGAGCAATTGCAGCACCTGTTTTCCGCGAAATTGCCGACCGTATCTATGCTACCGATCCTGATGTAGGGATGAACTGGATTGATACAACACATACCATTCGCACCAATCCTCTGATTGCCGGCAACACATGCGACATGAACTACCTGAGCCAATGGTTGGGTTATGCCATGCATATACGAAACGCGGGCGACTGGCTCACACAAATTTCGGATAGTACAGGAATAAGTTATGCTTCGGTTGCATTCGACAAGCAAACCATACCAAGCGTGATCGGGATGGGCTTGCGTGATGCCATTTACCTTCTGGAACAACGTGGCATAAAAGTACAGTTCAGCGGTGCAGGACTTGTAAAACAACAATCGCTGCCTCCCGGAAGCAAAGTAATACCAGGGACTCCGGTATTGTTAAGCCTGGGATTATCGAATTCACAAAAGCTAAAAAAGTAATACTAACAGCAATCATGAAAGCCCTGGCGGAACTTCTTCAGAACGTAAAAATCAAGCAAATCATAGGTGCTGCTGATATCTCTGTCAGCGGTATCACCTATGATTCGCGCGAAGCTGGCATCGGAAGCCTATTTTTTGCTGTTAAAGGAACCAGGGTTGATGGCCACAGCTATATCGAACAGGTTATAGAAAACGGATCCTGCGCCATTGTTTGCGAGAGTATTGCGGAAGCCATCCATGAAAATGTTACTTACGTAATAGTTAACGACAGCAGTTATGCTTCCGGGGTGATCGCTTCAAACTGGTTCGGAAATCCTTCTTCAAAACTTAAACTGGTAGGAATTACCGGCACAAATGGTAAAACGACATCAGTAACACTGCTATTTAACATTTTCAGGAAACTTGGTTACCATGTAGGATTACTTTCCACCATACTGAACAGGATTGATGACGACATAATCCCATCTACACACACAACACCCGATGCAATACATCTGAACCAATTGCTCGGGCAAATGGTAAACAAAGGATGCAACTATTGCTTTATGGAAGTGAGTTCGCACGCTATAGTTCAGAACCGGGTTGCAGGGTTGAGTTTTGCCGGAGGAATTTTTTCAAATATTACACACGACCACCTCGATTTTCATAAAACTTTCGACGAATACCTGAAAGCTAAAAAACACTTTTTCGACGAATTGCCGGCAACAGCTTTTGCGCTTACCAATGTTGACGACCAAAACGGATTGGTAATGCTGCAGAATACCAAAGCTGTGAAACATACTTACAGCCTACGGAAAATGGCTGAATTCAAAGCACGGATTATCGAATCGCCTCTTGACGGCTTGCATCTCGATCTTGATGGCAATGAAACATGGTGCCGCCTGGTTGGTAAATTCAACGGGTACAACCTGTTGGCTGTTTACGCTGCAAGTGTCTTGCTTGAGCAGGACAAACTTGAAGTGCTTACCATTCTCAGCAACCTCGAAAGCGTTGAAGGCCGCTTCGATTATATCAAATCGCCGCAGGGCACAATCGGAATAGTTGATTATGCTCACACTCCCGACGCTTTGCAGAATGTGCTGGAGACCATCAACCAGCTTCGCACTGGCAATGAAATGCTCATAACGGTTGTGGGTTGCGGAGGCGACCGCGACAAAACAAAACGTCCGGTTATGGCACGCATCGCTGCACGGCTGAGCGACAGGGTAATTCTTACATCCGATAATCCACGCAGTGAGGTTCCTGAGGAAATAATTACCGAAATGCTTGCCGGTGTCGAAAAAGAAAATTCACGTAATGTGCAGAATATTACCGACAGGCATGATGCAATCAGGATTGCCTGCGCTATGTCGCGCGATAAGGATGTGATACTTGTGGCCGGAAAAGGGCATGAGAAATACCAGGAAATCAAAGGGGTGAAATATCCTTTCGATGACAAAGAAATACTCAGTAAATACTTGCTCTAGCTCACTCAAATAAAAACAAACCAATAATAAAGCCACATGCTCTATTACCTTTTTACATGGCTTGATAAAGCTTACAATATCCCCGGAGCCGGATTGTTTCAATTCATCTCGTTCCGTGCCGCAATGGCTACGATATTTTCCCTCTTTATCTCGCTTATTTATGGTAAAAGGATTATCAACTACCTGCGCAAGGCACAGATAGGTGAAACAGTGCGTGAACTTGGCCTCGAAGGCCAGATGGCTAAAACCGGCACCCCGACTATGGGTGGATTGATCATACTGGGTGCTATTCTGATTCCAACATTGCTTTTTGCCAAAATCCTGAATATTTACATCCTTCTCATGCTTTTTGTAACCGTATGGCTTGGACTTATTGGATTCCTCGATGACTATATAAAGGTTTTCAGAAAAAACAAGGAGGGACTTGCAGGCAAATTTAAAATCCTTGGGCAGATTGTAGCGGGATTAGTAATTGGTTCGGTTTTGTATTTCAACCAGGGCATTGTCATACGCGAAAGGTTTCCCGAAAAGAAAGTCATTCAAAAAACAGGATCACTCACAGCCTTCGAACAAGTAAAAGATCACAATACCAAATTCAGGGCCACTCCTGTTAAATCAACTAAAACAACTATTCCATTCCTTAAAAACAATGAATTTGATTATGCTGTCCTGCTGAAATGGGTTGGTGACGAATACAGAAAGTTCGCCTGGCTCATATTCATTCCTATGGTGATACTGATTATCACAGCCATTTCGAACGGAGCCAACCTGACGGATGGCATGGATGGACTAGCGACGGGGACATCAGCAGTGATCTCTATCACTTTAGGATTACTGGCATGGGTAAGCGGCAATATCGTTTTTGCTGATTATCTCAACATCATGTACATACCCAATACCGGTGAACTGGTGGTTTTCATCAGTGCCCTGGTAGGATCATGCGTTGGATTTCTGTGGTACAACTCCTACCCTGCCCAGGTTTTCATGGGTGATACCGGCAGTCTTGCTCTTGGCGGAATTATAGCTGCAATTGCCATTATGATCCGCAAGGAACTTCTTATTCCGGTACTGTGTGGTATTTTCCTTGCAGAAAATTTATCCGTGGTTATCCAGGTCTCATATTTCAAATACACAAAAAAGAGAACAGGAGAAGGTAAGCGGGTTTTCCTGATGGCACCGCTGCATCATCACTACCAGAAAAAAGGATACCCGGAACCAAAAATTGTAATGCGGTTCCTGATTATTGGAATCGCACTCGCAATTATCTCGATCATAACATTAAAGATCAGGTAAAGACCGGAAAAATGACTAAAAAAATAGCCATACTGGGTGCGGGCGAAAGCGGTACAGGAGCTGCGGTGCTGGCTAAGAAAAAAGGTTTCAGGGTTTGGTTGTCGGACTCAGGAAAAATAAAAGAAAAATACAAAAACGTTCTTTCTCATTTTGAAATAGCATTCGAAGAGGGCAAGCATACTGAAGCGGAAATCCTTGATGCAGATGAAGTGATCATTAGTCCGGGAATACCATTGACGGCAACATTAATCTGGAAAATCAAGGCAAAACTGATCCCGGTAATATCCGAAATTGAATTTGCTGCCAGGTACACCCATGCGCGAAAAATCTGCATTACCGGTGCCAACGGGAAAACTACCACTACCCTGCTCATTTTTCACATCCTGAAAAATGCAGGAATAAACGTGGGGTTGGCAGGCAATGTGGGCGAAAGCTTTGCCATGCAGGTAGCAACGAACAATTTCGACTGGTATGTTTTGGAAATCAGCTCATTTCAGCTCGACAGCATGTTCGATTTTAAAGCTGAAATCGCCATTCTAACCAATATTACCCCGGATCATCTTGACAGGTATGATTACAAATTTGAAAACTACATAGAATCCAAATTCAGGATTACACGAAATCAAACCCATGAAGACGCATTTATTTATTGCCTGGATGATGAAGTAAGTGCTTCGGAAGTTGCAAAACGCAACCTTAAAGCACGGATTTACACTACAAGCTGTGAACCTGGAAACACCTCCGCGAATGCATACCTCATTGAAAATAAAATACATATAAACATAAATAATAACCCATTTACCATGACATTGGAAGAACTCGCCTTACAAGGCAAACACAATGTGTACAATTCGATGGCAGCCTCAATTGCCTCAAAACTGGTTGACATCCGCAAGGAAAGCATCCGCCAGTCGATGAGTGAATTCGAGAATGTTGAGCACCGTCTTGAATATGTAGCACGCATCCATGGCATTGATTTTATCAATGATTCCAAGGCAACCAATGTCAACAGCACATGGTACGCCCTCGAAACTGCCGATTCGCCCGTGATATGGATTGCAGGCGGGATTGACAAAGGCAATGATTACACCAAGCTGATGAAACTGGTTCCACAGAAAGTGAAAGCCATCATTTGCCTTGGCGTTGATAATACAAAAATCATTGAACTATTTGCCGACCTGGTTCCGGCCATCTATGAAACTCAATCTGCTGAGCAGGCTGTACTCACCGCCTATGCAATAGGGAAAAAAGGAGATACAGTTCTGTTATCGCCTGCCTGTGCAAGCTTCGATCTTTTCGAAAATTACGAAGAGCGCGGAAATAAATTTAAACAGGCAGTCAGAAATCTTTAAGAAATCACCATCCAATTAAATGATACAATGGTTCAGATAGTACCGAAAATACGTGGGGATAAAGTAATTTGGGGAGTAGTTATCATACTCTCCGTATTCTCTGTGCTTGCTGTTTACAGTTCAACCACCACACTTGCCTACCGCTTCAAACAGGGAAATACGGAATATTACCTGCTTAAGCATTTGGGCATATTGATTTTCGGATTTATACTGATGTATGCTGCGCATAAAATCAAGTATGTGTATTATGCCAAAATATCGATGCTGGCTGTAATAATTGCTGCCCCTTTGCTGCTTTATACCCTTGTATTCGGCGAAGTCCGTAACGAAGCTGCACGGTGGACAACCCTGCCGGGTGTGAATATAATGTTCCAGCCATCGGACCTCGCTAAACTGGCTCTAATTATGTTTGTGGCACGCATGCTCGCAAAGAAACAGGACAATATCAAGGATTTCAAAAGTGCTTTTATCCCTATTTTGTTACCGATTCTGGTTATTTGCGGACTGATTTTGCCGGCCAACCTTTCAACTGCAGCCATTCTTTTTGTAACCTGCATTGTATTGATGTTTATTGGAGGTGTTAAATTCAGATACCTGCTTGCATTGGCCTCTGTTGGAATTGCTGCGCTGGCACTATTCTTAACATTTCTGATGTTTTCGCCAAAATCGAGCGGCAGGTTGGGAACCTGGCAAAACCGTATCGAAAACTTTGGTGGCAAAGGCGACAGCGATGAAAATTTCCAGGTTGAACAGGCAAAAATAGCCATTGCAAATGGTGGAATTGTTGGCATGTTTCCGGGAAACAGCATGCAGAAAAACTTCCTTCCTAATCCATTCAATGATTTCATTTTCGCAATTATCATTGAAGAATACGGCGCAATCGGAGCTATCACAGTGTTGCTGATGTATCTCATTCTATTGTATCGCGGCATACGCATTGCAATAAAAGCACCGGGGAATTTCGGGGCACTGCTGGCTATTGGGGTAACCATAAGCCTTATCATACAAGCTTTTGCAAACATGGCGGTTGCTGTTCACCTTGTTCCTGTAACAGGGCAACCACTTCCACTGGTCAGCATGGGTGGAACCAGCATATGGTTTACCAGTATTGCCATCGGAATTATTCTCAGCGTAAGTAAAGAAATGGATGAGGTTGAAGAACCCATCGAAGAACTAACAGAACCGGAACATGCCACAGCCTGACAACATAAGGGTTATCCTCAGCGGAGGCGGCACAGGCGGACACATATTTCCGGCTGTTGCAATTGCCAACGCAATCAGGGCTGCTATTCCGGCTGCTGAAATACTTTTTGTAGGGGCAAAAGGCCGCATGGAAATGGAAAAAATACCAGCTGCCGGGTACAGGATTGAGGGATTATGGATAAGTGGTTTGCAACGCAGGTTAACAACCGACAACCTGTTGTTTCCTTTTAAAGTGGCATCAAGTCTTTACAACGCCCGCAAAATTATAAAATCATTTAAACCGGATGTAGTAATAGGAACAGGCGGGTATGCTTCGGGGCCCACACTAAGGATGGCTTCGTGGCTTGGAATACCAACTTTAATCCAGGAGCAGAATTCATTTCCCGGTATTACCAATAAAATGCTGGCTCCGAAAGCGAACAGGATATGCGTGGCTTACCAGGGTATGGAGAAGTTCTTCCCAGCATCAAAACTCAGGCTCACCGGCAACCCTGTGCGGAATGATATTGAATTTAACACCAACACCAAGGCAGAAGCATTACAACATTTTAACCTTCAGGAGAATATAATAACTTTATTGGTTGTAGGTGGAAGCCTTGGTGCAAGAACAATTAACAAAAGTATTGATGCCGGTATGAACAGGCTGGCAGCTGCGAATGTACAGGTGATATGGCAAACCGGGAAACATTACGCCGATAACGCAACTTTTGCTGTTTTAGCTTACAGGGACAAAGGAATTATTACCATGCCATTCATTAAAGAAATGGACATCGCTTATGCGGCTGCTGATATCGTTGTTTCAAGGGCAGGTGCTATTGCCATTTCGGAACTTTGCATTACCGGCAAGCCATGCATACTGGTGCCATCTCCGAATGTAGCCGAAGATCACCAGACTAAAAATGCACTTGCACTCTCAGGCCGCGGGGCTGCATTGCAGGTCAGCGATAAGGATGCGCCCGAAAAACTTATTGATATCATTTTGTCACTTGCATCAAACCTGAATGATCAAAGAAATTTAAGCTCAAATATCAGTGCGATGGCTATGCGTAATAGTGCCAGCCTGATTGCTGAACATGTATTTGAACTTATATCAGTAAAAAAGAAATAATTCATTGAAAAACATGTCGTTGAAAAACAAAGAACATAACATTTATTTCCTCGGTATCGGAGGCATTGGCATGAGTGCACTGGCACGCTACTTTATTGCCAAAGGATACCGGGTTCATGGATATGACCGTACTTCAACCACACTTACCCAGACCCTCGAAAAGGAAGGGATGATTATTCACTATTGGGAGGATACAGCGCTTATCCCGGCAGAAACAGGATTGGTTATATATACACCTGCTATTCCCCTGGCAAATATTGAGTTGCAATACCTCATGAACAGTGGCGTGCGTATAATGAAACGGGCCGAAGTTCTGGGAATGCTTTCATCAGAATATAAAACAATAGCCTGCGCCGGAACACACGGCAAGACTACCACCTCGAGTATGGTTTCTTATCTTCTGCAACAATCCCATGTGGGTTGTCAGGCGTTCCTCGGTGGAATTGCACGGAATTTCGACAGCAACCTGCTTATCTCCGATACTTCTCCTTTCATGGTAGCGGAGGCTGATGAATACGACAGGTCGTTTCTTCACCTTCACCCTTATATTGCGATCATCACTAGTATTGATTCAGACCACCTCGATATTTATGGAAACCACGAAGCCGTGAAAGAAGCTTTCAGCAGTTTTACCGGCAATATAGTTCCGGAAGGTTCGCTTATCATAAAAAAAGGAATTGATCTGCCGCTTCTTTCTCCTTCTGAATGCCATGTATATTCTTATTCGTTAAATGAAGAGGCAGATTACTATGCATCAAATCTTCACATCGAAAACGGGCTGTATCGCTTCGACTTTAACTATACTTCAGGTATTGTTTACAATCTAACACTAGGTATTCCAGGACTGTACAATGTTGAAAATGCAATTGCAGCACTTGCGGCAGCGATGCTGGCTGGTGCCACGCCCGAAGAACTGAGTGCCGGGCTTACAACATTTAAAGGTGTAAAACGTAGGTTTGATATAAGGCTAAATGAGAAAGGCATAGTTTACATTGATGATTACGCGCACCATCCTGAAGAGTTAAAAGCCTGCATCAACTCGGCGAGAGCAATGTTTCCAGGGCGGAAGATTACAGGAATCTTCCAACCTCATCTTTTCACACGGACACGCGATTTTGCTGCTGCTTTTGCAGAAAGTTTATCCTTGCTCGACGAAGTTTTGCTATTGCCCATTTATGCTGCACGTGAACTTCCTATTGAAGGTGTTGATTCGCAAATGCTCCTTTCGCTTATGAGTCATAACAATAAACACCTGGTTGCAAAGTCTGATTTTCCTGAATATTTTAAGGCATACAAACCGGAAGTGCTATTAACCATGGGAGCTGGCGATATCGATACACTTGCTGAGCCGGTTGAGAATTTTTTCAGAATGAATAAAAACAATTAAGATGAAATTATTGGTAAAAATATTACTCATAACCTTGTGGACAGCCATAGCAGCCGGTGTTGTGGTAATGATGAGCTTTGCCAATACCACCCATGAAGAAAAAAAGTGCCGTGGAATTACCTGCAGGATTGATTATCGGGGGATTGCACCTTTACTGGGCGGAAATGTCCTGATAGAAGATATTCAAAAAAAATTTGGTAAACTTCAGTCAAAAGCAATCAGAGACGTAGATATTGCAGGAATTGCCTCTTTTGTGAGGAATAACCCATACCTCGAAAACACGGATGTGCTGCTAACTATCGAAGGCGAAATACTGGTTAAAGCCGACCAGTGTGTGCCTGTAATCAGGTTCTATACAGCCAATGGGCAGCAGCATTATATCGACCGGAATGGCCGTATAATGCCGGCGAATCCTGCTTATCCTTTCAAAGCACTTATTGCTTCGGGTCAGATTGAAAGCCCGTTGAAGGATGGAAAAAATATTTTCTCGGTTCCTGATTCGAACAAGGTTCTGAGAAGCAGGATGAAAAGCCTTTATGATCTGCACGAAATTGCCGAAATCATTTTATCCGACAGTACTCTTAACGCGCTGATTGAACAAGTCTATATTACACCAAGCGGAAAAATACAATTGGTTACAAAGGCAGGTTCGCATATTGTTTATCTCGGCGATACTACCGACGCTGCCGAAAAACTTGATAACCTCAAGTATTTCTATAAATACGGACTTGTAAAAACCGGCTGGAATAAATACGGAAAATTAAACCTTGAATATAAAAATCAAATAGTGTGCACAAAATAAACTTAAAGCTATGCAAACGGAAATCGTAGTCGGACTAGATATCGGAACCACCAAAATTGCTGCCATCGCGGGACGCCGCAACGAATTCGGCAAAATTGAAGTATTGGGCTATGGCCATACTGAATCCATTGGTGTCCGTCGCGGGGTTATCACCAATATCGAAAACACCGTAAACTCAATACAAACGGCAGTTAAAGAGGCCCAGAGCAACTCAAAGGTAACTATCCGCACAGTGAATGTGGGCATAGCAGGGCAGCATATCCGTAGTATTCAGCATAGGGCAAGCACTATCAGGCCTAATCCTGACAATGAAATAAGCCAGGAAGATATTGACAGGTTTACTTCAAGCATTTATAACCTTGCCATGAATCCTGGCGAGAAAATTATTGATGTACTTCCCCAGGAGTTTATCATCGATGGCGAAACCGGTGTTAAAGACCCTAAAGGCATGCTTGGCCACCAGATGGGAGCTAGTTTTCACATCGTAACCGCCCAGACTTCGGCTGCTCAGAATATAATGAAATGCATAGAAAAATCAGGATATAACCTCCAGCATATGATCCTGCAGCCGCTTGCTTCAGCTGAAGCTGTTCTGAGTATTGACGAGAAAGAAGCCGGTGTGATATTGGTTGATATAGGCGGAGGAACCACTGATGTAGCTATTTTCCTCGACGGTATTATCCGGCATACGGCAGTTATCCCGTTTGGTGGAGAAATCATTACCGAAGACATAAAAGCCGGTTGCAGCATAATAAAAAAACATGCAGAAGACCTGAAAGTAAAGTTCGGTTCAGCACTTGCCAGCGAAAATCGCGCAGAAGAAGTGGTAGCCATTCCCGGGCTGAGAGGACGTGCCCCCAAGGAAATTACATTGAAAAATCTTGCAAAGATTATCCAGGCGCGCATGGAAGAGATCATCGAGGCTGTGTACCAGGAAATTAAAAGCTCCGGCCTCGAAAAAAGACTTATCGGAGGAATCGTTTTGACTGGAGGAGGAGCCATGCTCAAACATATTGAGCAGCTTACCCAGTTTATCACCGGCATGGACACACGCATCGGGTATCCGAATGAACACCTCGCCGGCAATTCGGCTGAGGAAATGACCAGTCCGATGTATTCAACTGCCATTGGCCTTGTTTTACTGGGAATGCAACGAAGTGATGTATCAACAATTAAAAACAGCACCGAAAAACCCGGGGAAACGGAAATGGAGAAGAAACCTCAGGCACCAAAGCAGAATAAAGTTTCGGAATGGCTCGACAGGTTTTTCGGCGATGGAATTAGTTAATAATTAACATACATTTTGTTAGTAAAAAAATGCGCAACGAAAATTAACCAAATTATATAACATCTAATTTTAGGAGGAGAAAAATGACTGATATGCTCCAATTCGACAAGCCAGACGAACAGGCTTCAATTATAAAAGTAATAGGTGTTGGCGGCGGCGGAAGCAATGCCGTTTCATACATGTACCAACAAGGGATAAAAGGTGTTGATTTTTATATCTGCAACACTGATTCCCAGTCGCTTAGCAAGTGTGATGTGCCAAATAAAATCCGCCTTGGATCTACAGGTTTGGGTGCCGGAGCCAATCCTTCGGTAGGACGAGATGCCGCTATCCAGATAGCAGATGAGATAAGGGAAATCATTTCGCACAACACTTCAATGTTGTTTATTACCGCAGGTATGGGTGGAGGAACCGGTACCGGTGCTGCTCCTGTAATTGCCCAGATAGCCCGTGAACTCGGGATATTAACAGTCGGCATTATCACAAAGCCTTTCGGTTTCGAAGGCCGTAAACGTGAATTGCAGGCTATAGCAGGTATCGAAGAACTGAAAAAATATGTCGACACCACGCTCGTTATATGCAACGATAAACTGCTCGATATGCAGGGCGACATGAAACTGAGCCAGGCATTTGGCAAAGCCGACAACGTGCTTACTATTGCAGCTAAAGGCATTGCTGAAATTATTACTGTAACCGGCCGTATCAATGTCGATTTCGAAGATGTAAAAACAGTAATGCAGGGAAGCGGGAAAGCAATAATGGGAGCTGGTATTGCCAACGGACCCGACCGGGCTGTTAAAGCTGTTGAAATGGCTTTAAACTCTCCTCTTCTTGATGATACCGATATAAAAGGAGCTGCCAATGTGTTGCTTTATATTACTTCCGGTAAGAATGAAATATCACTTGAAGAACTCAACGAAATTACTGGCTATATCACCAACAGAACCGGTGAAGAAGCCAATGTTATTTGGGGTGATGGTGTTGATGACAACCTCGATGACGAGATATCGATAACGCTTATTGCAACTGGTTTCAACAAGCCTGTGGTGACCAAATACAACCTTGATGAGGTTAAAAATACCTTATATACACCACAGGCGATACGGGTTGAACCTATTACCGAGGTACGGATGGTTGAACCTCTCTTCCCTGAAAAAGTTATTGAGGAACAAGTCAGGAATGTGCCCGAAATAACGGTCAGCAATGTTCCTGTTACGCTTTTCAGTGATTCCACTACCGATAAAACTGAGTCAGCCGATGAAAAGCGTAATCTCAACCCTGAACCAGTCGAAATAAAATCATACTTTCGCCAGGAACCGGAACTTGAGATTATAATGCCTTCAATGATGACCGAATCGGTAGTGCCTGTTTATGTTAGTCCTTCTGTTCAACAACAGGAGAATGAGCAGGCAGATCTGAGCCAGGATCGCATCAGCAAACTCAGGAATCTGAGCCATAAGCCTGCAGGTGTTTCAAATATGGAAGAAATGGAAAGAGTACCGGCATACATGCGCCGCAATGTTGACTTGCCCGATGCAAGCCAGTTGAACGACAGTACGGTATCGCGATATACTCTTGGCACGGATGGAACTAATAAAACCGGATTAAGGGAGAACAATTCATTTCTGCACGACAATGTAGATTAATGTAAAAGTCATTTCTCGTTTACACTTACACCGATTGGCAACGGAATAAATACCACGCAACATGGAACTCGAAAAACTTATCAATGAGGATATAAAACAGGCAATGATCAGCAAGGACAAGGATAAACTTGAAGCCTTGCGCGCGATTAAAGCAGCCTTACTGCTCGAAAAAACCGGTAAGGATGTAACCAGCGGTATTATCCCTGAAGGTTTGGAATTGAAAATGTTGCAGCGTTTGGTAAAACAGCGCCGCGAGAGTGCCGAAATATTTAAAAACCAGGGTCGGCCTGACCTGGCAGAAACTGAAATCTTTCAGGCTGCTATCATCGAAAAATACCTTCCTGAGCAAATGAGCGATGAAGAAGTTATTGCCATTGTTAAGAAGGTAATTACTGAAACCAGAGCTGCTGGCATCAAGGATATGGGCAAAGTAATGGGCTCAGCCAGTAAAATGATAGCCGGAAAAGCAGATAATAAGATGATTGCCGAAATTATTAAAAAGTTACTCCTTTAATCTACTCCACTCATATACTCTTTGCAAAACTTCCCTGCAGTCCCCCTGCAGGGTTTTTTGTTTTTGGAGACTAAAACGGATTGTTACCGTCAACAAGAAATCTTAAAAAAGTTTCGAAAACCTGAATCCCGCAATTAATTGGTTTTTGATAAAATTGATACCGTCCCCGTTAAAAAAAAAGATGAGTGACTAATGTATGCCTGACTGCAACTGTTAAAGACGATTTGTCTAATCCAGTTGAAGGGGTTCTCGTTAATTTTAATATAAGCGGAATTAGCCTGATGACCGGTTTTGGTTATTCGGATTCTTTGGGAAATGTGCAGTTTTGTTATACCCGAACTGGAAGTACACCAGGAACTGACCATGTTTACGCTGAAGTATCTGGTATTACTTCAAATTTAGTAACTGTAATCTGGAATATTGTCCCACCGTGTATTAACCCGACAGGCGGTGGATTAATAGGAAATTCTCAGAACGGATGCGGAAATTATCTTGCTTCACCCTTACTTAATCTTGTTTCACCTTTGGGGCAGACAGGTAACCTGGAATATAAATGGCAATTGTCAACAACAGGAAATAATTCAGGTTTTTCTGATATTTCAGGTAGTAACAATGGTTCTTATAGTCCCGGAATACTTACGCAAACGTCTTGGATTAAAAGGATTGCAAGGGTTGACTGTAAACCTGACTGGGCTGGTGCGGCAGAATCGAATGTTATTGAAATAACCGTAATCCCTTTAACTATTGTATTTAATGATGATTCCCTCAATATAAGTCCCACGACCTGCGGTGGCCAGAATGGTACTATTAACGGGCTTAAAATCAGCGGGACGCTACCGCTTACCATTACCTGGACAGATAAAATATCAGGTCAGGTTATTAGCCAAAATGCTGATTTATTCGATCTTGCAGTAGGATTATATGAAATTTCGGTGACTGATGGAAACGGTTGCAGCTTACCTGCTAAATCTTATGTCATCAATGACGTTGGCGACATAATGATCGATACTTTAACTTATGCCCCATCGGATTGTAACAGCAATAACGGGAATATTAATGTTATTGCCGTTTCGGGGCTTGGCTCCCGTATACAGTATTTTGTAAAAAGCGGGAATGATACCCTTTCGCAATGGCATAACGGTGTTTTCGATGGTCTTGCTACCGGTATTTATTACATTTGGGCAATGGATTCAAGCGGGTGTAAATCAGTATATCCTTTACCAATAAACATAACTAATCCACCGGGACCCCTAATTAGTGGAACCATCCTGATACCGGCAACCTATCAGATGGCGGATGGAAAAATTATGATCTCGGCCACTTCAACCGGTGATACTTTGTATTATTCATTAAATGGAGGAACGCCACAAATCAACAATGGCAATTTCAATAATCTTGCAGCCGGGCAATATACCTGCACGGTAACGGATGAAAAAGGTTGTGACACCATGTTTGTGGTGCAAATCACTGAAATATACAGTGTAAGGCTCGAAGCCATTGCCGGCGATGGCTCTGCCTGCCTTGGTAATGTTGCAGTAATGCCCTTGCTGGCTAATAGTTTCAGCCATGTAAGTTCTTTCGATTCCCGATTAAAGTATAACAAAACACTTGTTACCTGCCAGAATTACCTGAATGCCAATCCTGCTCTTGCCGATAGCCTGAAGGTTGATCTCTTTCCCTCACTCGGAGAATTGTCGCTCACATGAACCGGGAAAAATCCGGTGAACTTGCCGGACGGGTCCACGTTGGTGGAACTGAGTTTCGCTTCCCTGGCGACCGGGCAGGATTCATTGAAATGGGATATTTCGCCGGGTGTCAGTACTTTCCGGGATAGCATTGGTAACAGTATAAATACACAATTTACGCAAGGACAAGTGAGGGTTTATAGTATTCCAAAGGGTACTATTCAGGCTCCC
>JBBQUX010000015.1:0-41051 GCA_038212135.1 Bacteroidales bacterium
AGGCGCGATTGTGGATGTACGATTGACTAATTGGCTACTAATGCTGTGATTCAGAGTTAAAAACATGTCAATCGTAAATCATTCATAAATCATAAGTCATAAATCTTCATTCGTAAATCTTCAATCAAAAATCGTAAATCCATCAAAAGATGCCTCTCATTTATCCCATAAAAGGAATAGCCCCAACCATCGGCAAAAACACTTTTATTGCCGAAAACGCTACCATTGTAGGCGATGTGGTGATGGGCGACAATTGCAGCGTATGGTTTAATACCGTGATACGGGGCGATGTTCACTCCATCCGTATCGGGAATAATGTGAACATACAGGACGGTGCGATAATTCACTGTACTTACCAGAAGGCACCGGTTAATATTGGCAACAATGTTTCCATAGCACATGCAGCCATTATTCATGGTTGCACTATTCACGACAATGTGCTGATTGGTATGGGAGCCATAGTAATGGATGGTGTGGTTGTTGAAAGTAACTCTATAATTGCAGCCGGAGCAGTAGTTTCGCAAAATACGCTTGTTGAATCGGGAAGTGTGTACGCAGGCGTTCCGGCGAAAAAAATAAAATCCATTGATAAGTCGCTGCTCGAAGGCCAGGTAAACCGCATTTCGAAAAGCTATACCATGTATGCCAGCTGGCACGATGATTCTATTGTTCCGGTTGGGGAATAGTTAATGTTTAATGGAAAATAGTTAATGGTTAATAGGCATATGCATAACCCCATTAAATGTTAACTATTTTCTATTTTCAATCCCCAACTCTGCCACAATGTCGCGGCTAAACAATTGGCAGGAAATTTGTGTTATTTTCTCTGAATTAAAAAAAATAAAACAATGTACATAGCAATCTTTATCGGCTTTATGATCCTCAGCCTGATCGTTAGCCAGGTGTTGAAATCGAAATTTAAAAAATACTCAAACATTGCGATTGGCAATGGGTATACAGGAAAGGACATTGCCGAAAAAATGCTCCGCGACAAGGGTATTAACGATGTTCAGGTAGTATCGGTTCAGGGTCAGCTTACCGACCATTACAACCCTCAAACCAAAACCGTGAATCTGAGCCAGGATGTGTATTACAAATCCAGTATTTCGGCAGCAGCCGTTGCAGCCCACGAATGTGGTCACGCCGTTCAACATGCCGAAGCTTACGCTTTCCTGAAGATGCGCAGTGCCATGGTTCCGGCTGTAAGCTTTGCTTCCAACTGGGTGCAGTGGGTTTTGCTTGCCGGTATTTTGCTGGTAAATACATTTCCGCAATTGCTTCTGGCAGGTATAATTTTGTTCGCTGCCACTACCCTATTCAGTTTCATTACTTTGCCGGTCGAAATTGATGCAAGCCGCCGTGCTCTGCTCTGGCTCAACGATAGTGGCATCACTACCTACGAAACTCATCCGAAAGCACAGGATGCACTGAAATGGGCAGCGTATACCTATGTGGTAGCTGCGCTGGCTTCGCTTGCCACATTGCTGTATTATATTATGATTTTCACTGGACGGAGAAACTAAAGAAAGATTTATAAAAATTTAAAGCCGGGAATCTGAATGATTTCCGGCTTTTTCAATTTAAATAGGATCTGCTGAAAAACAAAAATCAAATGTCTTAGCGTTTTCCCGCAGGAATCAATACAAATTGGATCACGATTATAGAATACAAAATTGTCCGCAGCACATTAACGTTCAAGGATATATGTTAATCCCCTAACATGGAATCCGGTTTGTTGCTGTATTTTTTTATTACTATTTATCCCCTGACGGGGAAAAACAAATCGGTAATGTGCATGGTTTTTTTACCTGATGGCAAGTTATCCTTACATCGGTTGTTTTTTTTATCAGCAGGCAAAGCACAGATAAACAGCTATTTAGTGTGTATAAGAAAACGAGTTTAAATGAGTTTTGCTCACGCGCACCCCTTTGCTTCGGCTTGGTTCGGCTTCGCTCCCCAACCATCGCTCAGCAGCCGGAAAGGGAAAGTACTCGCACACAAAAGATTGAGTTTTGCATACCAAACCTAAAATTAAAGAAAATGAGCATTTTTATGTAAAATGAGTTGTACCGAGCCGGCATTAAAACAAAAAACTCCGGACAAAGCCGGAGTTTTATAACTGTATTGAAATGAAAAATTACTGAACGATTCCCAGTTTTTTCTTTACCAGTGGCGTAACATCTTCGCCACCTTCGGAGTATAGTATAAGGTCTTCAACAGCATTCATTATATAGGCAAAACCTCCTTCTTTGGCAACTTCCTTAATAGCTGCGCGGGCTTTATCAACAAATGGAGTGATAAGTTCAGTTTGTTTAGCTTGGATGTCTTGCTGAGCTACCTGCTGAAAAGATTCGATACGTCCCTGGAGATCAGTAATTTCCTTTTCCTTGGTTGCTTTAATAATGCTCGACATGGTTGCTGAATTTTTCTGATAGTCGCCGACTTTCATTTCCAGTTCGCCTTGCATGGTTTGCAATTCGCCCTGCAGCGACTGAACATATTTTTCCATAACACCTTTTACCGTATCCTGGCCTGGCATTTGCTCCAGTAATTTTCCAAAGTCAATATGTCCGATTTTTGTGGCTTTTTGTGCATTTGCATTTGCGGCAACCGCAATAAGTACTACGATTGCTAAAACTTTTAAGAGGTTCTTCATCATTTTGAGGTATGGGGATTAATTGTTTTCTGATTAAATGAGGCGCAAAGGTAAAAAAAAGGAGTTACCAGTAGCATCTTCATGTTATTTTTTGCCTTTGGTAGTTTCCTGAGGCTTATAGGTGTAGCCCAGTTTATCCAGTACCTGCTCGCTTATATCGTATTTTGGATTAGTATAAATAAGTGTAGCACTGCCTGCTTTATCAAATACAACCGCATAATTTTCGGCCGAAGCAATGTCCTCGATGGCATTATACACTTTTTCCTGTATGGGTTTTATCAGCTCCTGCCGTTTTTTGAACAGATCGCCATCCTTGCCGAAACGCTTCTTCTGCAAATCTTTACCTTCTTTTTCCTTCTTAACAATATCTTCTTCACGTTTCTTTTTCATATCCTCAGGAAGAAGAATGGCTTCGTTCTGGTAATTTTTATACATTTTATCTATTTCAGCAAATTTTGTTTCTATTTCTTTCTGCCATTGGACCGAAAGTTCATCGAGTTGCGCCTGCGCATCAGCATATTCGGGCACATTATCGAGTATATAATCCGTATTTACATAAGCGTACTTCTGTGCTGAAGCACCAAAACCAAAAGCGCAAATGATTGCTGCTATTAAGATTATTCTTTTCATGAGATAACCTCCTGTAAGTTTTAAATGGTGGAGAATTCCTATTTTATTTATATGATTGCAAAAAACCTGCCAAAACAACTAATCAATGGATGAATTAATTGAGAAGTGGAACTGTCCTTTATTTGCATTGGGCGAACCTGGTATGGCATCAAATCCATAACCCCAGTCGAGACCTAGCAAACCAAACATGGGCAGGAATACCCTAACGCCAATGCCGGCCGACCTCCTGGGTTCAAAAGGATTAAAACCGGTAAACGTACTCCAGTCATTTCCCGCTTCAACAAAAAGCAACCCGAAAATAGTCGAATTTGGATTAAGTGACAAAGGGTAACGCAATTCGAGTGTGCTTTTATTATAGATAGTTCCTCCGGGTGGTCTGGCTACAATACCATAAAGAGGAGTAAGACTCTCGTTGGTATATCCCCTGAAACCTACTAACTGACGGCCATCGATGGCTGAATAGCCCGACATTCCATCGCCTCCCATAAAATAACGGTTAAAAGGTGTAATCTGTATGTCGCTGTTATATCTCCCAAGGAAACCAACTTTTACGCGTGCCATGAGTACCAGATCGCCAATTATCTGTTGGTAGAAAGCACCACTCATTTTCCATTGATGAAACTCGACCAGCCGGTATTTATCCTGGGCTGATTTTGCAGCAAAACTTTCCGGAGCTATTAACGAATAGGGAGGAGTTACTTCCAACGATACGTTTAACTCTGATCCGGCACGGGCATATATGGGTGCATCAGTTGAATACCTTCCCAATGCTATTGTATAAGAGTAACTTTGATATAATCCATTGGACTGCACACCGAAAAGCACATAATTATCGAGGTTGTAATGTTGCAGGTTTATAGTCTGGGAAAGGTTAAAATAGTTATCGGGCCAGTTGAGCCGACGGCTGAATGCAAAAGATAAGCCGGTGATGTTGTAGGCATAGTAACGTGAATCCAATTTGTTATACCCATTGTTGAAGGCTGAAATGTAGCTAGAAACACTCAACTGATTGGGTTTTTTGCCACCCAGCCATGGTTCGGTAAACGATGCGCTGGCACTTATATACCCCTTACCGTAGGATTGCAATCGCAAAGACAGTTTTTGTCCGTCGCCGGAAGGGATTGGTTTCCATGCATCTTTTTGAAAGAAATTCCGCGCCGAAAAATTATTAAATGAAACACCCAATGTTCCGATAAGCCTTCCATAGCCCCATCCTCCTGAAAGTTCGAGTTGGTCGGATGAAGTCTCCTCAACTTTATACGCGATATCAACGGTTCCGTTTGTAGGGTCGATATTGGGCGTTTGTATATCAATTTTCTCCTGGTCGAAATATTTAAGCTGGGTGAGTGAGGTACGGCTGCGTAGAATATCCGAACGACTGAACAACTGCCCGGGCCTTGAATACAATTCCCTCATAATTACATTATCGTTGGTACGCGTATTGCCACCCACACTAACCCTGTTCACATTCATCTGCCGGCCTTCCCGGATGCGAATCTGTAAGTCGATTGAATCATTCTCGGCACTTATTTCGATAGGTTCAATTGTACAGGTGAGGTAACCGTCATCAACAAATAAACTCATTAAATCTATACCGTTGGGATTGAACTGCAGCGATGCATCCAATTGCTCCTGGTTGTATACATCACCTTTACGGATACCCAGCAGCATGGCTAGTTCTGTAGCTGTAAACTTGGTATTTCCAACAAATGAAATATTCCGGTAATAGTATTTATGACCTTCGTAAACGTAAAGATCGATCATAATACTGTTATTTCCTGTTTTGTAAATTGAATCCTTCAGCAAAGTAGCATCCCTGTACCCATTTTCATAGTACTTCTTTATAATAGCAATTTTATCTTCTTCGAAATCATTATCTATAAACTTGGAAGATTTGAAAATTCTGAATTTCAAATTTCTAGCTGCAACTTCCTCCAGGTATGCATTATAATTTTTCAAATCCTTGTTGAATAAATGTTCGAAAAATCCGAAAAAGGATTCCTGCACTGCAAATAAGGGTTTATACGATCCTTTCTCCTTTGTTTTTTTCAATGCCGACTTGAGGGTCAGCTCGCTAACGGCACTGTTTCCAATAATATTTACTTTCTCTATTTTAACGCGGCCTCCTTTATCAACATCAATGTTCAGCGAAACATTGTTGAGCAACATTGTATCTTTTATCTGGGTTATTTTAACGGTTGCATCGAAATAGCCTTTACCCACGTAATGTTTCATTATGGTATTTCGAACACGCATCTCCAGGTTATCGGTAACTACATCTCCCTTTGATATTTTAATTTTTTCGCGAAGGTCCTCAGCCTCGCCTTTTCGTATGCCACTGAAGCCGAATTTAGCTAATCGCGGTCTTTCTGCCAGCCTGATGTCGAGAAATATCTGTTCTCCCTGAACATGCGTGGCTACTATTTTAACATCTTCAAAAAGTCCCTGTTTCCATAGTTTATCCATTGCTGAACGGATTTTCTCCCCGGGGATATCGATTTTATCGCCAACCTGTAATCCTGACAAAGAAATCAGCACTGAACTGTTGAGATACTGCACACCCGTAACAGTTATGCCTCCTATGGTGTATTTTTGGGGAACGGTATAATTGATATCGGGAACCTCATCACCTGATGAAATCTGGGCCAATACCGGTAAGGAGAGGATTAAAAATAAAATAGATAATAGGGTAAAGCGCCTCAGTGTCATCCTTTGCAATTTATAATTTGTTCACTTGTTTTACCAAACCGCCTCTCGCGATGCTGGTAATCAATAATAGCTTCGTAAAGATCATCCTTCCTGAAATCGGGCCAGAGTTTTGTTGAAAAGAACAGTTCAGTATAAGCAGTCTGCCACATAAGGAAATTACTTGTACGGTATTCGCCACTGGTACGTATTAATAGTTCAGGATCAGGCAGGTCGGGAGCATTCATGTTGGCCGAAACTAATTTTTCATTAATCTGGCCAGGCTCAAGTTTTCCTGATTTAACCTGTTTTGCAATTTTTCTGATAGCATCTACTATCTCCCACCTCCCGCTGTAACTTAATGCCAGGAATAAATCCATGCGTGTGTTCCCGGCAGTATTCAGCATGGCTGATTCGAGTTCTTTTTTAACATTCGGATTAAGGCAATGCAAATTACCAATAGCCCTGAGCCTGATATTGTTATCGTTAAGTGTTTTAATCTCGGCACTTATAGTTACAACCAACAGATGCATCAGTGCATCAACTTCTTCCTTGGGACGGTTCCAGTTCTCAGTTGAAAAAGCATATAACGTCAGGAACTTAATGCCCAGTTCGGCAGCAGCTTCGGCTGTTTCGCGTACCGATTGCACCCCGTTATTATGACCAAAAACACGTTGCTCGCCACGTTGCTGAGCCCATCTGCCGTTGCCATCCATGATGATAGCTATGTGCTTTGGCAGCCTGGTTCTATCTATTGTGTCGATCAAATTTTTGTTCTCCATCATTTCCGACAAATTTAGGCTTTTGCAGTTTACTGCAATTGCCACTTTTGTTAATTATTCTTAATGTGCTTGTCAGGTGTAAATAAATTCGTAACTTATTAATAGCCTTGACGTTGATGGTCGAGGCAACGTTCTTTGCCAAGCATTCTTATTTTAACTGTTACCGACACACCTGCGAATGAATACCAGTCGGTATTCCGCGAATTCCCCCGCTGCATACCAGCATTGTGAGTAAGCAAAGGATCCGATGCAAGTTCGCTGAGCGTGGCGGCTGCAGGATCTTTCCCGGCAAGATCCATATAGTATGTTGCGCTTACATCATCCAGATAGTCAGTCGTGGTTCGGCGCATACCCCATTCGGCACCCACACCTATAAGTTTGTTTACACTGTACTTAACTCCGAGGCCGAAAGGCATACTGAAAGAGTAAAGATTGTAAGGTGTTCCCTGGCCCTCGGTTGCTATGGGTTGTAATTCTACCTTTGCTCCCATAACATTTCCAAACGGTTCAAAAAAGAAAACGGATGCACCACCAAAAATATAGGGTGTTATGGGATGCATTCTGGAGCCGATAAAATAATCGAAAAAATTAATTTCGAGTTGCAGTCCTGCTTCAGTAATGACCGATTCAAAGTTAAGGTTACGCTCAGGGTTCTCATTACTTACAGCGTCATCACCGGCCACTTTTCCTCTTATGCCATGTGCCCTGAGTGAGACCCGTGAATTGAAATTCTGGCGGTATAAGACGCCGAAAGCCGGTTTCGGCATGCGGAAAGGAAGTGCGGGATTAAGGTCACCAAGGTAATATGTTACTCCACCCAAAACCCCCAGATCGCCTGATTTCTGAGAGAATGACGAAGATGCAAGAAGCATCGTAAACATGATTAAAATAAAGCTTTTCCGCATAATTTTTGAAGCCTGCAAAGGTAGTATTAATATTGATACAGAGCGCATAGTATTGCAGTTTTGAGAACACCCCGTTTTTGAACCGAAATGAAGTTATTGTACAACAATTTTATTTGAACGGCTAACTCAAAACAGCATCAATCTGTAGGGATGCTACAGTTCACTTTGAGCCTGAAAAATTATGGTAAAAAGCCGGATTCCTGCTTTAACGGTGTCAGTGTTGGCACTTAGTTGCGGATATCCGATCCCCAGTTAAGTTTTGTGCGTATGGTCGAAAAGAAGTTCTCATTCAACCGCTGAACCAGGCTTATTTCGAATCCTGCTTTTCCCACAACCAACTCCATTTCGGGGGTGATAACGGCTGATTGCGAATCAAGACCAACCAGAGCCTGATGATCGCGGCTATCAACCCTGATGCGGATCAGGCTGCTGTCAGGAATAACGACAGGACGTACAGATAAATTGTGCGGGGCAATGGGAGTGATAACAAAATTGCTTGAGTCGGGAGTGATAATCGGACCTCCGCAACTTAGTGAATAGGCCGTTGAGCCGGTCGGGGTAGCAATAATCAGTCCGTCAGTCCAATAGGAATGCAGTAGCTGGTCGTTCACCCATACATGCACAACTACCATTGATGAATTTTCTTTCTTATTGATTGACAGTTCATTAAATGCAAAATTTACATCGCCGAATAGCATCTCCGGAGAATTCAGGCTAATAAGTGTTCTTTTTACAATGCGATAGCGATTACCTAGGATTTCGTCAACGGCAGTAATGATTTCGCCGCGTGGTATACTCGACAGGAAACCCATACGGCCCAGGTTTATACCGGCAATCGGGATTCCCGAGTCGCGGACAAGCCGCACCGAATGAAGCATTGTGCCATCTCCTCCAACCGAAAAAAGAATATCAGCCTGCCCCTTCAAATGGGTGTGATCAGTAAAAAGGGAAACCTCCTGGCGAAAGACAAATTTATCTTTCAAAAAAGCATAAAAAGGCTCCCATACCATAAGTTTACAACCATTGTTTTCGAGTGCTTCTGCCAGAATGCGGAAATATCCCAGGAAGTCATCACTAAATGCTTTTCCAAATAATGCAATTTTCACTTTGTTACGTTTTGAAATTAGAAGCTGGATTTTTGTTTTTATCTGACAAATTGTCCCTTCTCAGATTCCGGCGATAAAGTGTATAAAGATACCGCTTTTACCCGATTTGTTCACAGCATACTCAAGTCTTATTACTTTATCGTAATAGGTAACCATATCGATGCCAAAGCCGGTACCTGCCAGAAAAGATTCGGGGAGAACATTATTGTTGAACCCAATCCACTGGGGCTGCCATACATAACCCACATCAGCAAAAATCGTGAGGTATAATGCGTAATGAATGAGTCCGAACTTTGGTGTAGGTATAAAACCGATGTTACGTGTACGTTCAGGTATCAAAGCAAATTTCACATTTGAGCGAACCAGCGCAAAGTGTTTCCCATCGATAACACTATACTCGTACCCACGCACGAAGTCGCGGCTGTAACCTAATCCCTGGATCAGGAAATAAGGTTGCCATGCTTTTGATGACACTTTCCCCGTGAAGGAAATACCTGCATACCAACGCCTGGCTAACAGCAGGTATAACCGGGAAGTTGTTTTTGCCCAGGCAATATTTACCGGCTCCTCAAAACTGAAACCTAATCCCGATTTGTCTACTTCTATGTCAGCATACCAGCCTTTGAGCGGGTAATATTTTATATCGCGGTGATCGATCTTCAGTTTGTAATATAAGCTAAAATAAACAGGCTCATTTACACCGTTATAGCTAAAATCAGGATTGAGGGACAGGAGCGAATCAGAAAAAGAAAATGCACTCAATCCAATAAAAAGCTGATGTGTGGTAAAAATTGTATTGCGGTAAGTCCCATTAACGGCCATATACTTTTCTTCTGATAATCCTTCAGGATTAAACGCAAAAACAAGTTCGTCGTTAGTTGTAATATAACCGGTTTCCCTGCTTTTCTTATACCCGGCTTCAAAACCAAAGCCAAATCGTTTTTTCCTGTCGATATATGGATTCTGGTATGCAAGGCTGAATTGCCTGTTTTTGCCAAATTGCAGAACGGCATCCATTTCGTCCATTCTACCGGTGAAATTATTCCATTTTACATTCAGTCCATAATTGATGCGGGTAAAATCCCGCGTTTGCCACCAGGCGTTGAAATTACGGTCGGTAATCTGAAGAACAGGGACAGGCCAGATATACCAGCGCTCGAGTACGTCAATTTTTATATTCATTAAATGAACCAGGGAATCACCGGCAGGAACGGTATCAATAGTAACAAAATTAAAAAGCGATGTATTTAAAAGATTTAACCGCGACTGATTAATAAGCCGCCGAAACTCCTCAGAAGAGTACTTCTTTCCGGGAATTACCTGTAATTCCCTTACTATGATATTGTTGTTGGTTTTTTTATTTCCTGAAATTTCAATGGAGCCAATACCTACCAGGAAGCCTGACGTATGTGTTTGCGCCGATACCGGCAAAAAACCTAAAGCCATCAAAAGAAACAGTACCAAAACACGCACTGCCATTGCTGATGAATTTTTGTTTTGGTAATCCATGAACCGGGATTAAACGTTTAGGTAGGTCATCAGAAGGTCGTAGCGATCACGGAGATTGTCGAAATAATCGCTCTCGAAAAACGAAGCTTTTATAGTATAATTATACCTTATAAACGATTGCATAACCGGAGCTATATCAATCCGGTTAAACTTTATAGTTAGTTCCAGACGGGTTGAATCAGCAGGTGATGTAACGTACAAACTCAGGATTTTAGCATCATTTTCCTCAATAATCTTCGAAATCTCAACCATCGAAAAATCATTTGCATTCAGTTCGAGAATAAGTATTCCTCCCGGGTTGCTCACGGCGGCAGTGGCTGCCATTTTTTCAACAAGGTAGGTGAGGGTAATCACGCCCAGGTAGGTTCCATTTTCGTCGATAACAGGTAAAGTTGTGAGCCTGTAATCGGCAAAAAGCTTCATAACTTCGTAAATATGTTTCGAGTAAAGAATTGAAGTATTCTGCAACTGAAGATTATAACTCCATATTGGTTCTTCGAACGAACCGGCTGCATACACATCATCTTCCGAAATAAGCCCAAGCAGCTGCGAATCGCTAACCACAGGCAAATGCGACACCCTGAACTCATCGAACCAATGCAAGGCTATAAGCCCGGTATCGGAAGTTTTGAGCGGAAGTACAGCTCCTGATATAAGTTCTTTCGCAATCATAATTAAACCGGCTCAATAATCATGCCACCAAAAGGTAAAACAATGCTCAGTGTTTTGTAATTTTGCTGCATTAAACAAGAGCGATGACAAAGTTAAGTGTAAATATTAATAAAATTGCTACAATTCGTAATGCGAGGGGTGGAAACATGCCCGATGTGCTGAAAGCTGCAATCGACTGCGAATTATTCGGTGCACAGGGCATTACGGTTCATCCCCGACCCGACGAAAGGCATATCCGTTACAGCGATGTATACGAGATTTATCCTTTGGTCAAAACTGAATTTAACATCGAAGGAAATCCTATACCGCGTTTTATCGACCTGGTGCTGGAAGTAAAACCTGCACAGGTAACCCTGGTTCCTGATGCACACGATGCCGTTACTTCCAATGCCGGCTGGGACACTAAAAAACATAAATCGTTCCTTAAGGAAATAGTTTCGGAATTTAAATCGCATGGTATCCGGACTTCGATTTTCGTTGACCCGATAAATGACATGATTTATCACGCTGCCGAGACAGGTACCGAACGCGTTGAGCTTTATACCGAAGCCTACGCACACCAGTACCCGCTGAATCGCGTAAGGGCTATCACACCTTATGTGGAAGCATCGAAAATAGCCATCCGGAATGGATTAGGAATTAATGCCGGGCACGACCTCGACCTGAACAACCTTTGGTACCTAGTACGCACCATCCCCGAAATACTTGAGGTTTCAATAGGCCATGCGCTGGTTGGAGAAGCTTTGTATATGGGTTTGGAAAAGACGATTCAGTTGTACCTGCAGCAACTACGATAGTAAAATACAGGATCTCTTGTTAATTGTTAAAGCAAAAATCGAATAATTTCTTTTAAAACTGACATTTAAAAACTAAATATGATCTCCATGATAAAATATTTAATTATCCTGTTTTTAGCGTTTACATCGCTAGCTTCAATAGCACAGGCTGTTGTTGAGACCCGTCAGGCAGAAGACCGTAAAGGCCTGATTTACCTGAAAGACGAAAGTGCCCCTTTCACAGGGCTGGTTGTTGCACGTTTTGCTGACGACACCAAACAAATTGAAACCCCATACCTAAATGGCAAACAAAATGGAGTGGAAACCACCTGGTACCCTGACGGCAAAAAAATGATGGAAATAATGTATCGTGATGGTGAGTTCAACGGGCCTTATCGCTTTTATTATATCGAAGGAAGCCTTGAATACGAGAAAATTTATTCCGGTGGATTGATGAACGGTGCTTCAACGCACTATTATCAAGATGGGAAAACGGAATATGAAGGCAATTATTCCGACTGCCACGAAACGGGTACATGGACATATTACCATCCAAACGGGCAAAAAATGAAGGAAGGAGAATATAAACTTGGTTTCGAAGAGGGCGTATGGCAGTTTTGGGACGAAAAAGGTGCTTTGATTAAAGCCGTTACTTATAAATCGGGCGAAGTTATAGCTGAACGTATTGTTAAACAATAGAATCATAGATGAAAATACTCACTTTTTTCTTTGTTTTAATTCTGTCAATGACTGATGCCTTTGCGCAATTAGCGTTACCTGGTACCACACTTAACAGGCAATGGGAAACAGGTCCTGGTTTACAAATACCCGAATCGGTTTTTTATGATAGTGTCTCGGGCGTTATTTATGTTTCGAATATTGATGGAAAACCAACCGGCAGAGACAGCAGCGGTTTTATAGCAACCTTATCAATAGATGGCAAAATCCTGGATACCGCATGGGTAAAAGGGTTAGATGCTCCTAAAGGAATGGGGATTGTAAAAAATCACCTGTATGTGACCAATATTGATGAGATTGTAGAAATAGATATCCCTTCGGCAACGATTCTCAAAAGGTACAAAGTGGAAGGTTCTCAATTTCTGAATGATATAGCCACAGACCCAAAAACAGGAATGATTTTTATTACTGATTCCGGAACCGGGCAGATTTTTATCCTGTATAACGGTAAGGTGAACTCATGGTTGCAGGGACCCATATTTAAAGGCGCGAACGGATTGTTTCTGCAAGGGAATTTTCTTTATATCGGCACAGCCAACAGCATCATAAAAGCTGATATTGTGAGTGGTGAAGTTGTTGTATGTGTTTCGGGGACAGGTGCAGTGGATGGACTATTTGTTAATTCGGAGGGTAAATATATTTTCAGCGACTGGAATGGTTCAGTATATGTTTCCGGATTGAAGAAAAAACCGGAACTATTGCTAAACACTGCCACTCAAAAGGAAAATGCTGCCGATTTCGGAGTCATCGTTTCGGAAAACATGATACTTATTCCTACTTTCTTCAATAACAAGGTTGTAAGTTACACATCCACGGTTATAAAATGATGCCGTTTTTCAAATAGTGATATGAATCTTTTTTTTCGTGAATTCGGTGAAGGGCAACCTGCCATTATTTTACACGGTCTTTTCGGCCAGAGTGATAACTGGGTAACCGTGGGGCACCGGATTGCCGATCAGTTTCATGTGTTTATTCCCGACCAGCGTAACCACGGGCAGTCGCCACATACTCCGGTTCACAGTTTTCCTGCGATGGCCGACGATCTTTCGGAGTTTATTGAAGAGCATGAGATTGTAAATCCAATACTGATAGGTCACTCTATGGGTGGCAAAGTTGCCATGACTTATGCACTTGAAAATCCAGGAAAGGTTAAGAAACTGGTAATCATAGACATCAGCCCCCGAAAATATCCCGAAAGAGTAATTCATACCCAGGTTATAAGCCAGATGATGAGTATTGATCTTGAAAAACCCTTTACACGTGGTGAAGTGGAAAAGTTACTAGACGAAAGAATTCCGGATACCCGTATCAGGATGTTCATAATGAAAAACCTGTATTACAAACTGCATGGCAGGTTAGCCTGGCGGCTGAATCTTGAAGCAATAAACCAAAGCATGGAGCTGCTTTTTGATGGCATCAACAGTGAAAATAAATATAAAGGTCCTACTCTGTTTATCCGTGGCGGCAAGTCCGATTATGTGCTTGATTCTGATTTCCCGCTCATTAAAAAGCTTTTTCCTGAGGCTGTTATAAAAACGATAGACGGGGCAACGCATTGGGTTCATGCCGATGCCCCGGAGGAATTATGTGCTCTGCTGAGTGGTTTCCTTGGCAGAGAGTGTATTTACGGCAAGTGAATAATACCATTAGTCCGTTATTTTTTTTCCTCACGCAAAGACGCAAAAAACTGATTTTCAATTATTTGGATATAAATAAATTGTTTTCATAATTATTTTATTTTCAGACTAATGCAAAGTTTAACAAAGTATTGTAATACTACAAAAGCGATAAATCCGGATTCAAAGACCCAAATCCCAAATATCAAATCTCAAGCCCTGTGCTCAAACCCTTTGGGAATTTGGATTTTGGAACCTGGGATTCGGAACTTCAATAATACAACAATCTATCCCATTTACAGTATGGATTGAAAGAGGATGGTTTGCGAAATAAGAGAACGGTCAAACTCTCGAACCCGCAAACCTTTCATATCCCGTTTATTTTTAATATCTTACAATATCAACCCTTGCAACTCCTGCCTGAAGGTTAATTTTAATTTTATTGGTACTGGCAGCAAAATTGGGTGTCTGGTACAACTGGCTGCCCACCTTGGTAAATCCTTTAAAATCTTTGCTCGACAAAAAAGTGTTCGAAATAATTTCACATCCGGCACTTTCGGGCACACGGATAGTAATAGATGCAGCCCCTGCTTCCATTTTTACATCGGTTAACGGTAAGGCTGCACCAAGTTTTATTTCCAGGTCCGAAGCACCGCCCTGAATTTTCAGATTACGCATTTTGAATCCTGACAGATCAAATTTTACTTCGGCAGCACCAACATTGAGGTCCATATCCCAAATCGGGTTTGGATTAAGTTTCATCTCGACATTATTCCTCATATTCCCATCCCTGAATTCGCCTTTTTCGAGCGAAAGATCAATAGAGGTAAGGCTATCCTGTTCTTTTGCCGTCATCGAGTAATTTGCATTGTCGTTATCATGCTTTACTTCAATAAGTTTGCCTGTGGAGTCACTGATCTTAAAATTCCCTACTCCGATATTGAGTTTTAGTTCGGCATACTTTGTGATGGAATCGAAGTCTTCGGACAGGATATTATTATAAGTGGTTGATTCTTCTTTGTCGTTCCTATCCCTGTTATGCCTGTCGTTCCACTCAAAATTCCATTTATGATTGTCTTTAGGGCCATACTGCTGTACTGCGAAAAAGGTAATTATAACAGTTACAAATGAGAGTACCAGTTTAATCCAGTCTTTTACCGGTATCAGCGATATCCCCCAAAGGATAAGAATTACAGGCCAAAGTTGCCACATGGTATGCCAGCTGAAAAACAATACGCCTGTGTTTTTCAGGATAAAGAGGACGCCAATCATCACCAGCAGGAGTCCCCAGAATATTTTACGGTAGCTCATAGTATTCGGTTTATTATTTATTTTAAAAAATATCAGTTATGGAATGTGCCAGCCGGATTATTCAGGCCTGTCGTTTTTACGGTCGGCAAAACTGGTGGCGATAAGTACACCACCAATTACGACCAATACAAGAGGCCACAGATCGCCGAAATTAATATTCGGAATAAACTTATTAGCCAGGAAAATGAGACCTATCGCTATTAAAAATATCCCTGCAATAAGCCCGTTGCGGTTTTCCGATTTTACAGGCATTGTAAAAGGGTTCGAAGTTCCTGCAGTGTATTCAGCACCTGGCTGTGAGCCGGGATTTTCGGATCCGGCAGATTCACCCGATCCCATATTCATTGTAAACGGGGTGATTGGTTCGAGAGGCAGTGCTACCCAAAGTATGAGGTAAACCACAACTCCTCCCCCTCCGGCAAAGGCTATAATAACAAATAATAACCTGATAATTATCGGATCGATGTCGAAATACTCGGCTATTCCGCCGGCAACACCACCAAAAACTTTGCTCTTAACTGAACGATACAAACGTTTATTCTTTTCCATGATTTTGTGCTTTCTAATTTTGTTGTACATGCATGTGACGCATGGTTTGTTACCAGGTTACAGGAAGGAAGAAGTTTTATTGTAAAATTTACGAATGAGAGCCAGAAACTGGATGTGGAATGCCGGATATCTGGATTAAGGAGTAGTTAGTGCGTATAAGAAAACGAGTCGAAAATGAGTTTTGCCCTCGCTCACCCCTTAGTCCCCGTAAGGGAAAGTCCTCGCGCACAGAAGATTGAGTTTTGCCAGCCAAACCTAAAGTTAAAGAAAATGAGCATTTTTACGTAAAATGATTAGTTTTATTAGTGACACTGGTTAAAACTTATTTTTCTTCGTCGTCGCTATCTTCAGGATCGGGTTTAGGGCTTACACGTTTTGAAACCAGGATGCTTATCTCGTAAAGGCTATATAATGGAACAGTAACCATAATCTGGCTGAAAACATCGGGCGGAGTAATAATTGCTGCCAGAATAAGTATAATTACAAATGCATATTTCCGGTTCTTTTTCAGGAATGCAGGGGTAACAATACCGATTTTTGACAATACATAAACAACTACCGGTAATTCGAACACAATTCCAACTGAAAAGATTGTAGTTGTTACAGTACTGATGTATGATGACAGTGAAATCTGGTTCGCAACCATCGAACTTACCTGGTACGTTCCCAGGAAGTTGAGAGTCCAGGGAACCATAAAATAATAACTGAACAAAACACCGACAAAAAACAGGATTGACATAATAAACACGGCCTGGCGGGCATATCCGCGCTCAGTAACATACAAGGCGGGCATAACAAACTGCCACAACTGGAAGATAATTATAGGAGAAGCCAGGATAAGACCCGAAAACATAGAAACCGTCATATCAGTCATAAACTGGCCGGAAAGATTGAGATTGATAATCGTAAGCGACATCGGCGGCAGGCAAAGGCTGTCAGCATGAAGTATTTCGCCCAGTTTGCAGAGCCACTTGTAGGTGATAAAAGAAGTATCCTTGGGTGCTAAAAGAATCTTATCAAAAATAAAACGGCTGTTGACAAAAGCAAAAACAGTCATCACCAACCATGCAAGCACCATACGAACCAAGCGTTTGCGCAGTTCGGTGAGGTGATCCCAAAAGGTCATTTCCTTTTCGGAATCAGTATCCTGATTTTTCGACTTGCTTTTTAGAAGTGCTGCCAAAAGACATATTAATAATCGGCAAATTTAGGGATTTTATTTCAAGGCACTGGCTTCAATTATACACGGGCAGGATATTATTTTGATGTGCCAGGCTATATTATCGCGTGAAGAAAAACCGCTATATTGATCTTGATTTTGTTCTTTTGTCATTACACAAAAGAACCAACTTAGCGCAGCGATCTCATGAGCTCTTATATAAATAAGCAATGGGCGAATAAAAGGTCTTGGCTTAATATAAATTTTACACAGATGTACGCCTCGGTAAAGACTCGTGATCCCAATAAACTGGGATAGGCTTGAGAGCTTGGGAACCTCATCCTGACAGCACGTGAAGCTGGTGGTTTGCTACACACATGCCCCGCTGTTTTACCTTCGTCTACATCTGTTGTAAAATTTCTATTAGGCCGGCCCCTACACCCTGACATTTTCGATAAAATCCAAATTTATGTCCCACATTGCTGCCCAAAGTGAAAATCCTTTCAGAAGGGAACGGCATAAGAAATATACGATAGCGGTTCTTGTCGGAGGTATGTGCGGATGTCATGTGCGTAGCAATACACAGCAACGACAAATGCTTTGATATGTACCATTTTTCATGCCTTGTATTGCGAGAAAATACCTCCGGCGTAGAAACGCATCGTATTTTTAGAAAGCCTTGATCTTTTATGCACAAATTGCTTATTTTAAAGGTGTGCATGAGATCGCTATGCTAAGTTCTTTGTTACTTTACTTTTGCATCAAGGCAAAGAAAGTAAAACTAACCTGATTATTTATCATACTTTTTTTATATGATTCGTCCTTTCGTCTTGAAAAAAAACTATAAGAAAAAATGTGCCATACAATATTTAGATGCATTCAAGTTCCGGCGCATCAAAATAATATTTAGCCAGAATTTTTAACAAAGCCATCCCCCACGAAAAAAGCGGATAGCAAATGATCAATGAAAATGGCTTCACATTTTTATAAAAGTGAAACAGGATATATCCTTACTTTTGCATCAAACTATGTAAAAATCATGAGAATAGTACCCTTAATTATTGCTCTGGTGGGCATTTCAATTCAACTTAAAGCGCAGGATACAGCATTGCTGACCTTTTACGAAAAATCAAATTATCTTAAAACACCTGGTTATACCGAAACAATTGATTATTGCAAAAAACTTGCTAAGGCTTCATCCATCCTGCACTATACAACGTTTGGTAAAAGTCCGCAAGGCCGTGATCTGCCGATCCTTATTGCAGACCGGAACGGCAACTTCACTCCCGAAGCCGTGAGGAAAAGCGGGAATGCGGTACTTCTAATCGAAGCCTGCATACATGCCGGTGAAAGCGATGGCAAGGACGCAGGATTGATGCTGCTCCGCGACCTGGCCATTTATAAAAAGAACAGTGAACTACTCGACCATGTTACCCTGATTTTTATCCCGATTTTTAATACCGACGGGCACGAGCGTTTTGGTCCCTACAACCGGATTAACCAGAATGGACCGGAAGAAATGGGCTGGCGCACTACCTCGGCAAACCTGAACCTGAACCGCGATTTCATGAAAGCCGATGCTCCTGAAATGAGAGCCTGGCTTCAGCTTTTCAATAACTGGCTTCCCGACTTTTTTATAGATTGCCATGTAACTGATGGTGCCGACTTTCAGTACACGATGACTTATGCTCTTGAAACCGGAGGCTGTATGGAAGCAAATTTATCAGGTTGGACAGAGAATGTGTGTGAAAAATTCCTGGTAAGTGAAATGGAGAAATCGGGTTTCCCTGTATTTCCATATGTACAGTTCCGTAATTGGCACGATCCGCGAAGTGGGCTCACCCTGGGAGTGGCTCCACCTATGCTTTCGCAGGGATATACGGCCGTTCAAAACCGCCCGGGGCTGCTCATCGAGACACATATGCTTAAACCTTATAAAGCCAGGGTTACCAGCACTTACACTATGCTTACACATACCCTGAAGTTACTAAATAAAGAATTCAAAACACTGCAAAGGCTGGTAGCTCAAGCTGATGAATACAGCGCCGGTGAGCAATTCAGAAAGCAGCCTTTCCCGGTTAGTTTCTCTGTATCCTATGCTGACAGCACACAGGTTGAATTCCTCGGATTTGATTATACCATCGATACCAGCGATCTGACAGGAGGTTTGTGGTTTAAATACAATAACCGGAAACCGGTAAACTGGCAGCTGACACTTTTCCCGGATTGCAAAGCCGACAAATTTGTGAGCCTGCCTGAAGCATACCTTGTTCCACCCCAATACACAGGTGTAATCGAAGGATTAAAGTTGCATGGAGTAAAAATGACTCCGTTAAAGCATGAAAAGAAGATACTTATACAAGCGACCAGGTTCCGCAATGTGCGCTGGCAGCAGAGGTCCTACGAAGGCCGCCATAAACTCACGTATGAATTGATCGACTCTATTGAACCATGTACTTTCCCGGCTGGCACTATGCTTGTTGATATGAACCAGCGGACTGCCAGGATTATTGCACACCTGCTTGAGCCTGCATCTCCCGATTCGTATGCAGCCTGGGGGTTTTTCGATGCATGCATGGAACAGAAAGAATATTCCGAATCGTATGTTATGGAAACAATGGCTCGTGAAATGATTGAGAAAAATCCTGCTTTAAAAGCAGAGTTTGAACAGAAAAAATCCAATGATAAAACATTTGCTTCCGATCCGGATGCCATGCTGAATTGGTTTTACAGCAAAACCCCTTACTGGGACAGCAGGTTTAATGTATACCCGGTTGGAAGGATACTTCAAAGAAGCTTTGTGGAAAAGCTAAAAGAGTAAAAATTCACTATTAACCGACTAAATGATACAAGTTACTGATTAGCAGTTTATATCTCACCCCAACCCCTCTCCGGGGGAGAAGGGCTACATTGCCCGTCATTCAAGCACTTCGATAGAATCAATTATTTTTAGTCGGAAAGTAATGTAATAAAATATATCTATTGCTGATCTTCGGTTCCTGCAAATAATCCGGGCATCGAATTACCCATTTCGTGTTTGAGAAGTATTTCTTTTCGCCATAAGCCTCCGCCATACCCTGTGAGTTTACCGTTGCTGCCAATTACCCTGTGGCAGGGAACAACTATATTGATCTTGTTTTTACCATTTGCATTCCCCACGGCGCGGGTATTTGATTCATTTCCAGTCATACGAGCTAGTTCGAGGTAGCTGATAGTTTTCCCGAAAGGTATTTTTTGAAGTTGTTCCCATACTTTCAACTGGAAATCAGTTCCCTCCGGATTGAGGGTAAGATTGAATTCCTGCCGATTGCCGCTGAAATACTCATTCAGTTGATTTACACATTCCTGTAAACAGGTGGGCACTGATGTGGCTGCACTTCTGCTGTGCTGGAAAAGTATGGATCGGATTCCGTTTTCGCTTCCCGAAATTTCGAGAATGCCAACCGGTGACTTAATATATGTTGATTCTAAATTCATTGAAAAGAATAAATAATTTCGGTCTCAGATGTTAGCAGGAAATCAAATTCAGTATCAGTTGAAAGTAATGTATATATCAAGTATCTCCGGCCTGTTACCCGTGCGCACAGGTGGACCCCAGCCTCCGAATCCACTCGAAACATAGAAATGGGAATTACCTTTTTGTTTGTAACCCCAACTTACTTCATAAATTGCTTCAGTTATATAATTGAAAGGCCACAATTGCCCATGGTGTGTATGCCCCGAAAGCTGGAAATCGACTCCTGCATCCACAACCTGCCGGAGGTTAAAAGGCTGGTGATCCATCATGATCACCGGGAGTGAAAGGTCAACGCCTTCGAGAACTTTACTGAGGTCTTTACGTTCTTTCGCACTGAATCTTTTCGAATCGCGGTCGTCGCGTCCGGCGAGATAAAAGCTTTCATTGATCTTAACAGCAGTATCCCTCAGCATTTTTATGCCATGAGTTTCGAGGTACCTTACAGCTGCCTCAGCACCACCGATGTATTCATGATTCCCTGTAATAGCATATACGCCTAAAGGTGCATTCAGTTTGAGCAGCGATCGTCCCAGGTCGTAGCGGATAACCGGTGCGAGGTCCTCGTCAACAATATCTCCGGCAAATAATATTATATCAGCATTACGTTCATTCAGCATTTTTACCAGCCTGGCAGTTCGCCGCGGCCCTACCAGTGTCCCCATATGAATATCCGATGCTGCTGCTATATGCAATGTTTTCATCAGCCCGGCCTTTTTATCAATTTTAATATCCAGTCTGTTTACCCTTGGGGTTAACGCATTTATATGGCCTGCCACTACAATTATGCCGGTGATAGCAACTACCGCAAGGAACATATATCTTTTAAAATCCGAATAATTATTAACCAGAAATTCCGGCTTGGTCGGGAGAAAGTAAATGACAAGCCTGGCCAGGTCGATAATCAGCACAGCCATCAAAAAATAAATCATAAATGCCAGCCAGAACGAACCAGTGAAAGTAAAAAAACTGCTTACAGGCGAAATCCAGACCCGCTCAGTGAAACGCCCTATAACATAGCACGCGCTTAGAAAAAGGAAGATCCAGGGATACCACCGTTTAAAAGCCATTCCTAATGGCAAAGCCTGCATGCCACGGATATAGATGTAGTAATTAACAAGGCTGTAAATCAGCAGTACGATGCTGAAAAAAATCAGAAATTGCACAGAACGCATATTTTCAGGATAACCAATTTCAAGGAATTGTTAAATAAATTTGATAAATGTTTTGAATTATCATGTTCCGGGTTTCTTGCACCGCTTTCAGTGTGTCGCATCCCGGAAAGCGAAGCGTTTACTCCGGCCTTGCATATCACCCTGTAACCTGAAACTCTTCAAACATTTCAAACCTTAATAAACACTTCATTAACCGAAATGTTAAGCAAATTAACGTTAAAAATTCCTAATAAAAGAAAACTCCTGGAACCTATATTTTTTCGGCACCTTTTTATTGAAGCGGAATTTGTAAATTTGCACCTTTCAAACAAATATGTGTGGTTTGAATTGCAGATAAACAATTGTTAACCAATACTATATCGTGCAATCCTGATTTACAACATTTTTCACTTTAACTGTATGATGCGGAAAATTACTATTGCAATCATGTTTATCCTGGCAACCTATACGGCTGCGAATGCCCAACAGGTAGTATATTCCCAGAATTTCGAAGATACTGCCAGCCTTTTTCAGGATTATGTTCTATCGAATCTGGATAAGGCTGATCCTATCGGGACTGAATGGGATACACTCCAAAGCGTTGCCTGGTTTGTAAGCCTGGCAGGACCTTCCGGAAATCATGCCGCCATAGCCACATCAAATTATTTACCCGATACCGCTGCTGACGACTGGTTTATTACTCCTGCCATCAGGCTTGGGGAGAAATCCTTACTTACATTTAAAAGTCTTTCATTAACTCCTGGCACTACGGATACTTACGAGGTTTTTGTTTCCACTACAGAACAATCGGTAACCGGCTGCCTTTTTAATGGCCCTTTATGGCACTTTACTTCTTCTCAGTCTGATACATTTGAAGGCCATGCGCTTGACCTTGCAGCAGCAGGATACGCGAACCAGTTCGTTTTTATTGGGTTCAGGCTAACCACTGCTTCGGGTGGCGACAAAATAGCACTTGATGATATAGAGGTAACTGAAACTGTAACCCAATTTAAAAGCCTGACTTTCATTGTAAACATGTCGGAATACATTGCAGATAGTCTATTTGATCCCAGGAATGATACCGTTGATATTGCCGGCACTTTCAATAATTATATCGGAACAAAAAATATTCTTTCCATAGTTCCCGGATCTGATTCAGCAATTTATTCAATAACCATCCCGGGTTTCATGGTCGGCGACCGACTTGAATTCAAATTCCGCATCAACAGTACGTGGCACGATTCAATTGTTGAGTTTCCTTACGGCCAGCCCAACAGGGTATGGGTAATTGAAGAAGGGGAATATACCTACACCTGTTTTTATAACGACAATGGAACTTCGTTCGGCATTCCCGAAAATACACTTATGGACAAAGTAAATGTATATCCTAACCCGGCCCAAAGCATTGTCTCAGTTGAACTGCCTGAAAAAATCAATAAGATATTACTGGTTAGTCTTACAGGCAGCAAGCTGCTGGAAGCAGAAAATCCGGCCAACGACATACTCACTTTTAATATAAGTTCCCTGCCTAAAGGGGCTTATATACTGCTTTTTTACACCAACGAGGGCTTTGCCGGCAGTAAAAAGCTGATTAGAAATTAATTACAGGCAAACAGACTATTAATGATTGATTTAGAATCAACAACAGGCAGAAACACAAAATTTCTCCCCCTGTAGCTGCCTCTTTTTCATTTTCGACCAGGACACCTGCTTCAATTAGCATTATATCAAAATTACCAACACTTTTCCCATGAGTGAACAAATAAAACATGAATGTGGTATTGCCTTTATCAGGTTGCTGAAGCCGCTCGAGTATTATCATTCCAGGTATGGCACCACACTTTATGGAATAAATAAGTTACACCTGCTGATGGAAAAACAGCACAACCGCGGGCAGGATGGTGCGGGGGTGGCAAGCATAAAGCTGAATGTAATGCCCGGCAACAGGTATATTGACAGGGTGAGATCAAATGCTTCTGCTCCTATCGACGATATTTTCAAACAGATTTACAAACCTTTTCAGGATATTCTTCGCAACGATCCGGAGCGGATTGACGACGCTGTCTGGCTTAAAAAAAAGGTTCCGTTTTTTGGCGAGGTATTTATGGGACATCTCCGTTACGGAACTTTTGGGATAAACAATATCGAAAACCTGCATCCGGTTGTACGTTACAATAACTGGATGACACGTAACCTTGTGTTAGCAGGTAATTTCAATATGACCAATGTGGACGAATTATTTCAGCGCCTTGTTCAGTTCGGGCAATACCCTGTTGAAACTTCCGATACCGTTACCATTCTTGAAAAAATTGGCCACTTCCTCGATGAATCCAATGAAACCCTTTACCATCGTTTTAAAAAAGAAGGATTTACCAAACAGGAAAGTACTGAACTGATCGCTAAAAATCTGGATATCAAAGACCTTTTAGCCGAGTCATCCGAACATTGGGACGGAGGATATGCCATTGCCGGTATGTTCGGACATGGTGATGCATTTATTTTACGCGATCCCAATGGAATACGCCCGGCTTTCTGGTACAAGGACGATGAAATTGTGGTTGCAGCATCTGAACGTCCTGTTATACAAACTACAATGAATGTGTTGTACGACGATGTTCATGAAGTAAAACCTGGCTACGCACTTATTGTACGCCGCGACGGAACTGTAACCGAGGAACAGATTAAACAACCGGCACCCAGGCGCTCATGCTCGTTCGAACGGATATATTTCAGCCGTGGAACTGATAAAGAAATTTATAATGAACGCAAGAGACTGGGAAGTGCTTTAACAAAAAATATACTCTCAGAGGTCGGACACGACTTGCAGAATACAGTTTTCAGCTATATACCGAATACTGCTGCTTCAGCCTTTTACGGACTGGTTGAGGAACTGAATAATGTATGCGACCAGATTAAATCCGATAAAATACTTCAGGCTGGCCCTGATATCACCCGCGAACAGTTGCAGGAAATATTCAAACTGAAACCCAGGGTCGAAAAAGTTGCAGTTAAAGACATAAAACTCCGCACTTTTATTACCCAGGACTCACAACGCAACGATCTTGTTGCACACGTTTATGACGTAACCTACGGAACGGTGCGCCGCGGAATCGATAACCTGGTAGTTGTAGACGATTCCATTGTACGGGGCACAACTTTGAAGCAAAGTATTATCCGCATGCTCGACAGGCTTGGACCGAAGAAAATAGTGATAGCTTCATCAGCACCTCAGATCCGCTACCCGGATTGCTATGGAATTGACATGGCCAAGATAACTGATTTTATTGCCTTCACAGCAACCATCGAGTTGCTTAAAGAAACACATCAGAGTGATATTTTAAACGAAGTATATAAGAAGTGTAAAGCACAGGAGAGTCTGCCTAAAGAACAAGTCGTTAACTATGTTAAGGAGATATATGATCTGTTTACTCCTCAGCAGATTTCGGCAAAAATTGCACAACTGGTTACTCCGGCAGGTTGCAAAGCAGAAGTGGCCATAGTTTATCAAACCATCGAAGATTTACACCAGGCTATACCTGATCACACCGGCGACTGGTACTTCACGGGCAAATATCCTACACCTGGGGGTAATAAAGTAGTAAACAAATCTTTTATCAATTTTATTGAGGGAAAAAACGAACGGGCGTATTGAGGAGGGCAGGGGGAATGGGGGAATGGGAGACAGGGGGACAGTTCAAATAATGTGATAATGTGATAATGTGATAATGTGACAATGTGATAATGTGATAATGTGATAATGTGACAATGTGATAATGTGATAATGTGATAATGTGATAATGTGATAATGTGACAATGTGACAATGTGATAATGTGACAATTTGATAATGTGATAATGTGATAATGTGATAATGTGACAATGAGGTGATTTGGGTACAAAAACATTAAACTGTAAACAAATTTCAGGGCGAGTTAAACCTTCGAACGCCGAAGGCATTGAACAACGAAAGCTTTAGACCTCTTTGTATATCTCAGGCATTTGAACCCTTTAATACCTAACCTGGACAAGCCAGAACAAAAAAAAATTTTGAATAATGAATATCGAATAATGAAGTAAAAAAAAGAAGAATGGAATTGAATAAAACACAATGATGATAGTAGTGCTAATTCAATAGCATCAATACTTCGAAGTTCATTATTCCTTATTCGATATTCGATATTTAAAAACTCTCTTTAATATTTCGCCAAAAAATACACTAATATTATTTTTAAGGCACTAACCCTCTATCCAGTTACGGATCATTTTTTCGCCAAGCGGAGTTAAAATTGATTCGGGATGAAACTGAACGCCGGTAATATCCAGCGTTTTGTGCCTCAAAGCCATGATCACGCCTTTCTCGTCAGTGGCTGTTACAAGAAGTTCCGTTGGAAAGTTAACGGAATTGACAACCCACGAATGATATCTTCCTGCCACAACACTTTCAGGCATTTCCTTGAAAAAATACGCTGGTTCGAGTATAGTGAGCATTGTTGCGGTTCCATGAAAAATCACATCCGACTGTATCAGGCTTGCCCCAAAAACTTCAGCTATTGCCTGGTGCCCGAGGCAAATACCAAGCATTTTTTTCCTTCCCGGTTGCTGAGTGATAATTTCCTTCATATTTCCTGCTTCTTCGGGTAATCCCGGCCCGGGCGAAAAAACAATTGCATCGGCCCGGGAGATATGATCCGGGAAAACCTGGTCGTTTTTCACAACTTCAATAGTCCCGGCACCCGCTTTCAGCAAAAGCTGGTAGAGGTTCCATGTGAATGAATCGTAATTGTCGATAAGCAGTATCCGCATCAGGCAAGTTGAATGCGCAAAAATAACGAATACTGGCAGTTTATTGGTAATTTTGTGTTCCTCAAACCAATTCCTGAATGCTCATCTCCGCAGAAGAAGTTTTTACCCTGATGAACGAATATGGCAGCAATCGTAAGCCATTTCTTTTCGGCATTGATTTTGAGGTTAAAAGCGGTTTTTTTGTTGAGCCGGATAAAGCATCCGGTGCCGGAATTATTTTTAATATTAATGGTTCAGGGAATTACACTTTAAATGAAAGCCAGAACAAACCTGTCCGATTGATTAAAAATCCGGTTGAGCAACGCTTGTATGAGCAGGCATTCCGGCTCGTTCACCGCAACCTGGTGGCGGGCAATTCGTACCTGACTAATCTTACTTTTCCGACCGAAATCGAACTAAACCAGACTCTTCCGGAAATATTTGCCCGCAGCAAAGCCCGCTACCGCCTTTTATTCGGAGATCAGTTTGTGGTTTTCTCCCCGGAGATTTTCGTGCGGATTGATGATGGAAAAATCAGCTCGTTTCCCATGAAAGGAACTATTGATGCTTCCATGCCTGGAGCCGAGGCAGCCATCCTCAACAACCCGAAAGAAACCGCCGAGCACAATACCATAGTTGACCTGATACGCAACGACCTGAGCATGGTCGCTTCCAATGTGCAGGTGGACAGGTTCAGGTATGCAGAGAAAATTGTTACTCATGAAAAAACGTTGCTGCAGGTAAGTTCGGAGATTTCGGGAGTACTTCCTGAAGGATACCAGGCTGATCTTGGCAATATTTTCAGGAAACTTCTGCCTGCAGGATCAATTTCAGGGGCACCCAAAGCCAAAACATTGCAGATAATACGAGAGGCTGAAACGTATTCGCGAGGATTCTATACAGGCGTTTTCGGGCTTTACAACGGATCAACGCTCGACTCGGGAGTGATGATACGTTTTATCAGGAATGACGGCAGCAAACTGACATTCTGCAGCGGAGGCGGTATTACCGTTAACAGCGATCCGCAATCCGAATACCAGGAATTAATCGATAAGGTATATGTCCCTTTTATTTGAAACGATCAGGCTGCAGGATGGTGTGTTTATGAACCTGGAATACCATAATTTCAGGCTAAACAAAAGCAGGAAACACCTTTTCGCATCCGATGATCCTATCAAACTGGAACAAGTACTGCAAGTCCCGAAAGGGTGTGAAATTGGAATTTTCAAATGCAGGGTAACATACGGTTCAGCTATCGAAAGCATTCAATTTGAGCTTTATCAGAAAAAACCGGTTGTGTCGCTCAAACTTGTGGAAGACAATTCGATATCGTACGACTATAAATTTTCGGATCGGTCACAATTACTTGAGCTGTTTTCGCTCCGTGGCGGATGCGATGAAATCCTGATAGTGAAAAACGGATTTATAACCGATACCAGCTTCTCGAATATTATTTTTTCGGATGGCAAAAATTGGATTACACCAGCTAGTCCCTTACTCAACGGAACTATGCGCGAATTTTTGTTAAAAAGCAACATCACAAAGGCTGCAGAAATTTCAGTGGCAGAAATCAGAAATTTTGAAACCGCCCGATTAATAAATGCCATGCTGCCCTTCGGATCAGGCAATGATATTCCGGTAAGGAATATCAATTTTTGAAGCTTGTTGAGCAGAAATTATCTTCATAAAAAAAAATCCGCCATCATACGAAAGCGGATTTCATAGAAAATTATATTTTTCCAGGTTACAATGCGGCGGCAATGTCTGATGCCAGTTGCTTCATTTCATCAGCAGGGAACGAGAGTTTCGGCTTGCTGAAATTAATATCATCCATCGTATTAAGCGGAACGAGGTGAATATGCGCGTGCGGAACTTCCAGTCCGATAACCGCCACACCGACTTTAATACAGGGAACAACCTTTTTAATGGCTTTCGATACTTTCATAGCAAATTGCCAGAGGTCTTTGTATGTTTGCTCGTCCATATCGAACAGGTAATCAATTTCCTGCTTCGGGATAACCAGAACATGGCCTTTGACCAGAGGGTTTATATCCAGAAAAGCGAAAAATTTTTCATCTTCTGCCACTTTAAAGGAAGGTATTTCACCGGTTGCTATGCGAGCAAATATTCCTGCCATATCAAATTTATTTACTGATAATTTCTACAACTTCAAAAGTAATTGACCCGGCTGGTATTATTATATCAACTTTACTCCCTTTTATTTTGCCAAGAAGGCCCTTAGCAATTGGCGAGGTTACGGATATCTTTCCGGCTTTCAGATCGGCTTCATTTTCAGGCACCAGTGTATAAGTCATTTCCGCGTTATTCTTCAGGTTTTTCAATCTTACCGTTGATAAAATCTGAACTTTCGATGCATCCATTTTCGACTCATCGAGCAGGCGGGCGTTACGCAGAAGATCCTGCACTTTCGAAATCCGCATTTCGAGCATGCCCTGTGCATTTTTAGCAGCATCGTATTCCGCATTTTCCGATAGGTCGCCTTTATCGCGGGCTTCAGCAATTTGTTGCGAAATAGCAGGACGTTCGATATGAACGAGTTGATCCAGCTCGACCTTCAGTTTCTCGAATCCTTCCTTTGTATAATATGTTACCTGGGTCATAAGGATAGCATTTTGTTGTTGGTGAATAAGAAGAAAAGACCCTTAATTAAAAGGGTCCTTTCAGGTAATCTTTTTACGATGAGTGCAGATAAACCTGCTGTTTCTTAGAAACTAAGCCTGACGGCCATAGTGTGACTTCCCTTGAAAGGGTTAGTGGCACGGTACGAATAGTCGATCGAAAATGCTGAGTTCTTCTCTTTATTGATCGGGATCTGTACAGATAAACCACCACTTAGTCCTGTAAGCGCAGTAGTACGTTCCTTGGTGGTAATTCCATCTTCATAGGTATAAGCTCCACGCAGCATCAGGTAATTTTTCAGGTTGTATTCAAGTCCGATAATATACTGGTCCTTGTAAAAAGCGTTAGAAACAAAGGCAGCAGCAGCTGTAAGTGTATGAATATCGCTGATCAAAAAGGCATAAGAACCACCAATGTTCAATTGTGACGGTAATTCGAAGTCGGCCGAACGTTGCTCAACAGTAAACTGGCTTTCCTGGCCCGGAAGGAAACTACGGATTGACAATCCATCACCTTTAAACTTCATGGTTGGTCCGACATTTTTCAGCGAGATACCAAAGTGAATATTTTCCTTTTCGCCGGTTACATACTGAATACCAGCATCAACTGCAATACCCTGTGCGCCCACATCACTTATGGATTCTGAAATTATCTTCAGGTTAAATCCCCCGTAAATAGCATTGGAGAAGGCTTTTGCATAAGCAATGTTGATATTCATGTATGAAGGTGAAAAAGTACCCAGACCGCCTTCGGGTAATGCCGTTGTGGTAATAGGCAGGTCACCAAAGTTCATCGCCATAATTGCAACTCCCAGAACACCTGATTCTCCGATCTTTTGGGCGATACCGAAATTATTGATCCCGATTTCAGAACCTTTTAACCATTGCGTATTGGCGAATATAAGTTCTGTCTTTTGGGTGAATGCGAGCCCGGCCACATTGGTATAAATGCTTTCGAGGCCAAAGCTGTTGGCTATATTAACACCACCCCATCCTGAACTGCGTGCCCAGGGATTGATGAGAAGCTCAGAAGCTCCCGCCTGCCCTGACCGGTCCTTATTGCCGGCCAGTGTAGCCAAAGGAAGAATCACTACTGCTGTCAGGAGGACTGCTATGATCGTCTTATAGATATTTTTCATGTTTACAATCAGTTTTTAGAAGTTAATTTGCTGTTTGCTCCTGATTAATTAAAATGCGTTTAAGTCAACAGGGCGAAGTGAGCCAAACCATTTAATAATTTTCTCACCCTGGTCGCTCTTTACATGAATGATATAAACTCCTCCTGCAATCGGGATGCCTGCAAAGTTTTTGAGGTCCCAGTCAATTGACGTTTTTACTTCATCCTTTTCGTATTGCCTGATCAGATTACCATTTGTAGAATAAATAGTTACGGTACAACGCTGTGGCAGGTTAGTAATTTTTACACGGTTGTCGAGCTGCCCTGTTTCATACTGCGAGTATGCGTAGTATGGATTAGGTACAATGTTGATCAGGTCGAGGTCGGTTGCGGCTTTGGTTACATCGTCGTAATTTGTTGCTACCCCATCCGTTTTGAATGTATAACTTGGCCAATAGTTATTTACATTTTTCGGGCCATTCAGTTCCGAAGCATAATATCTGTCGTAGGGTTTACTCAACCTGATTTTGATTTTAAGGTCATTATCGAGCCATGGAGCCTGCCCCTGTTCTATAGCCGGGCCAATGGGAACTGCTGTCCAGGCACAGTTGGAAAATTGCAACGCTTTTGCAATAGTTCTATGTGCCACAATTTTATAGTTTGGCCAGCTCATGATTTTAACAAAATGAGCACCTCCGTCGTAGGCAGGATTATCGTATATATCAGTAGTGAAATAATTCACGCCAGGATCCTCGAGCAAAGCGTAACTCTTCTTGTTTGATGTACGAGCCATAACGTAAATATAATGACGTCCTCCTAACACTAAACGACCGTTATTATTAATAATGTATGGAGAAGGATTAAACTGCATGTCACGTCCGTTATCAGTTATCAACCGTGAATCCTCGCCAAACATAATATTCAAACGTTCGCCGGTTTCGACATTGATTGCATACCCGGGAAACCAACCCATGCCAAAGGGGGCAATGAAATCCGAATTTTTTGCAGGATCACTGCTTACAACTGCTGTATCGCCATCCTGATTAACCGAGCGCCCCTTCCTGATTTCGTGCCTTTTGGCTTTTCCTTCCGCTTCACTGAAAGTTGCTGATTCCTCAATAACAACCGAACGGGTCCATTTGGAACGGTCGCTGGTAAATACAATATCAACTCCCGGAATATCTCTGAAGTAATTCCTCATTTTCGACATATCACCGACAGGAGGTTCCCTGTGGGCAATACCAAATATGGTGTCAGAAGTTGTTGATGCCGCAGCAAACATATACGGAGTCCAGGTGCCACTATTTATGGTTTCGTAAAACCCATCAGGGTCAAATGCCTTTACCGGGTTTTGCCAGTCACTTGAAGCCACTCCTGATCTGATCCAATCCAATTCAGGAAATCCATCAATATCAGGCAGAAAATTTATCCATGGCCTGAGTGAATCCTGGTAAGCAAATGAAGAACCCAGTACACCGTTCCGCTCAAGTTGGGTAGCGTATTCAGCAGTCCCTTCATTATTCCGTGAAACAATATATGGCCCGGGCAGCAGAGGTTGTTCAATGGAAACCGAGAGGCCAAGGTCGAGAAACAATTGCTCATTCCTTACATTAATGGAAGTATCCGAAACGTAAACCTTTCCGGTTGCGTCGTCGGTCAATGTCCAGAACGAAACCAGGAGGTTGGTATCGAGTTCACCAACCGGAACCCGCATTGTGTACATCGAATCAAATTTCAGCGTATAACTGCCATTTTTCACATTTAGCGGATCAATAACCTTTACGGATACTGGCCCCTTATCCTGTTTGTAAGTGATATTGTAGGCTATCGGGTAAGTATCGCTTCCGGGAAGATTCGTCACCGAATCAGCCATAGGCTTTGAGAGTATCTCGGCTAAGGATTCGTCAGACAATTCGAGGAAATTGCCCCCGTTGCCTTGTCCGGATGTACGCGTAACAACCAGTCCGTCGCCATGATCGCTGCCGGCTGAAACCAAACCAACAGGGATGTGAGGAATTCCGGTATAGGTCCTGATATTTTTACGACCGGCCAGATATGGAAGTTTTTGTCCGTTCAACCCGGTAGGTTCAGTCTGAACATAATTCTTATAGTTATTATGTCCATAAGCAACTGCCAGGTAGTAGTATTGCTTGTGGTTAACCAGGTTTTCGCCGGTAAATGCATCTTCTACCATCTTTACGGAATGTATAATACCCTTATTTGCACCAACTACTTCTTCCACAGGCACACTGCCACCAAGATTCTGATTGTAGTAAAAGTTTACCATTCGGCTGACTTCGTTTTTAACGTCGCACTGAAATACCAGACGGGCCTGTTCAGTATTCTTCAGATCGGCTACTGATACGGTCGCATTTTTCAACTGGTAAATCTGGTATCCTTCGAAACGGTACAACGAATCCCAGTTATCACCGGCAGCACCCTGAATACGTGGATCGTATTCAGTATAACGCTCCTGGAAATTGTTACCGGCATCGTTGGTTTTGCGGTTTGTTATATAGAGTATAAGTTCCTTATCCATTTCACGAATGGTAAGATCAGGAGCATTTGGTCCGGATATAACCTTGAAACAGTTATCAAAAAGCTGCTGGCATTTATCATCCACCTGCTGCAACAGTTTTACTGATTCCAGAGGACCGCCAGACATGGCGCGTGCCCAGGGAATACCCACAGTAATATAATTAACAGCACCCGGTTCGAGTACAAATGGCCCTGCCGATTCCATAAAACGACGGTCGTCGGGAGGATTACCGGCGGTTACCTCTGTCCAGTTTTTGGGTCCCACCGGAGGTATTCCTTTTGTTCCCCAATCGTAAATATCAGTAATGCCTGGGAACATAAAATCGCATTCAGGACCCAAAGCACCTGCAGTTACGTGACCATTACCTCCGTATAACATCTTGGTGCCATCTTTCCATATTCCCCGAAGGAAATTGTAATAATCGACAGCTACATTGGGATCCTGCATGTAGAAGGCCCCTCCGTTATTGTGATATACGAACCTGCGCATTCCAAATCGTTCATCATCTTCAATACCATTTCCGAAGTTAATACCATTGATGGCAGCTGAATTAACTACAGCATAGATAGATGAACCGGTAGGCAAAGTTTTCTGAATAGTATCGCCATCCCAAAATACCAGTTGAGCAGCTCCGGTAAAGCGTTGGTTAGTGTCTCCTTTTAAGAACCAGGCAGGATCACCCTTCACTGAAGGGTTATCCCCGTTTAATACATTATTCTTGTCAGCATCAATGTAAGGACCCTGGAAAAAGTCAACACCAATGGCCGGAGGCTGGTTGCCATAGGCCCATGACTGGCCGTTACCATCAATAGCAGTACCATTATAACAATAGCCCAATCCGCGCATAACATCGCAACCCACATAATCATCCCCTGCAAATCCGAGATCGGTGTCAACCCATTGGCTGAAATAAGTCTCGGTAAGGCGGTATGTCGAACGGTTAATAATTTCATAACTGTAAAAAGTCATGTTGTTGATTTCGTCGTTGGTAGAGAAACCAAATGCCTGTGCCCTGATTTCCAATCCTATAGGCTCACCCTTCGTTTCAGTGTGAATATTGCCTTTATCATTGAATACCCACCATAAAGTCGCATCTCCTTTTAAAACCTGGTCAACCAGGTTGCCGGTTTTATCTTTGCTGTAATATAAATCCTCAGCCGTAGGTGTTTTGGTACCGCACAATTCATTCGAAAGATCGTAGTATGGATAGTCACCGTCTTCAGCCGGTTCGTAACGTCCGTCAGGATCTTCACCGTTAAGATTGTTATCGTAAAAAGGTGCCTGATAAAAGCTCTGACCTCTGGATTCATCACCATGAGCCGGATAGGTAAGAATGGATGAAGGAATCTGGTAATCAGGATTGCTTCCTTTGTCCGCGAACCATGCCAGGAAATCATCCACTTCCCCCCGTGTAACATAATGCAATTTATCCCATTTAGCGCAAACATCCGGCGCAACTGAAGCAGTTCCGTCAATGGTTAGCGGTCCGGGAAAGAAATCGGCAGCTGTGCCGGCAGTACCACTGGTTGGCCCTTGACGAAACCTTTGTGCGGCAAGCTTCAACTGGCCGTTTGCATCAAGGCCGCCGATCCAGAGTGCCGCTGCAAACATCGACATTTTTTTCGAACCTTTTGGTATTTCATACTGAGCTACTTCAAAGTCCCACCACATATCGCCACCTGTATTAATACGGGTACGTACATTATTAATCTCGAGCCACTTAAAGTTAGAGCCCATTGCACATCCTGCAGCTGTTTGCTTAACGACCTCAGGAGAACCTGACTTATAGCGAACCTGCTCTGCCTTGCCCGTTGTAACCGCAAGCAGGAGGCCTAGTAAAATCACCGGTAGAATACGGAGTATATTTTTCATAGTACTTTTTTTGTTTTTCGTTTCTATACTGCTGTGGATATTGATCAGAAATTTATCCCCAATCCGATACGTATCATGCGCGGCGAACTGTAATTATAAGGATTGTTTACCCTGATGGTGTACAAATCAATAAATGATTGCGTATCAAGCTGATTTTTTATCTGATCCTGGTATTCAGGTGCTGCAAGGTATCCGTCATCATCTGCGTTGCCAGTTGCTGCATATACCCCCTGAATATTCTGGGCATTCAGAATATTCAACACCTGGAAATACACATTAAGGTAATAGTCCTTTTTGTTGCCTTTTGAATCTGTACCTGTCGAAAGTGTAAAGTCTTTGTCCACACGGCCGTCCATCCTGAAATATCCCGGTAAACGCGATCCGTTGATGGATCCCTGTATAATATTAACCTGATTTACAAGGCTCGAAATCTTGCTCGAACGGGTGTACGGCGTTCCTGAACCACCATTCATGGTAATGTTGAAACCGGCATTCTTCAATACCTGAAGGTTGCCAATAACCGGTCCGTTATAATCGGTACCCTCACTGTAACGGAAATCGACGCTCAGCTGAACGGCATGACGCTGGTCAGCATCAAGCGGGATAAGGTTACGCAGGTTAGGTTGTCCTGAACGGATAAGAGCAGCCGAAGTTTCAGGGTTCGACCCTGTACCGTTAGCAAACTGAAGGGTATAGTTTGCCCTCAGACGAACGTTTCCTGTACGGCGAAGGTCGTACGATACTGTTAAACCTTTAACCGTACCAAAGTCGATATTATTGTAGGAATAATAAGTAGTCGGGTAAGCGCCGGTGTAACGGAACGATTGAATCTGGTTACGCGATTCGGTGTAAAATGCTGAAATATTGATGGATGACGAATTGGATAACTTCTGCTGGAAGCCTAACTCATAGTTCACATTTTTCTCAGGTTTCAGATTCGGGTTATTTATTGTTGGTATTCCCCCCGATTCCCAGAAGAGATAACTGACCGGATTAAAGTTGTAAACAGTTGATCCATTTCTATTCGTTGCTTTTGGCCTTTGTGAAATCACATCATAATGTGCATAGAATAAAGCTTCATCCGAAATCGGGAATGAGAACGAAATACGGGGCATTACCGAAATCTGGGGTACATAATCAGAAAATGACTGAGCGGTAATAGTTTTATCACCTGCCAGGTAAGGAGAGATACCGTTACCTGCATCGAGACGAAGCGACGGGTCAGCCAGAATTGATCCTTCGGCATCGTACCAGTTACCTTCGTTGCGATAACCCATAATCCGGGTAGGTTCATTAACATTATCAACATATACTGCATAATCCTGTCCCATGGTCGAGGGATGTTCTCCCAGGTTATCGACTTCAGCTACTGTTTTAACCGGGTACAACGAGTAAGGATCGGCCAGCACACTCTGGTTGGCATCAAAACGGTCAACACGCACACCTACGTTAAATACGAGGTCATCAAACGAAAATTTATCGGAAATATAACCGGCCATGTAAACAGGCTCAAAGGGTGCCACTTCGCGGGTATAATCTCCATTTGCCTTCTTATCGTAGAAATCCATGGTACTGGGGTTTGATGTAAGCTTATTCCCATAATAATCGTACCCCCTGGCAGCAGCATACTGGTTGCCGTTATTCAGCAACTCATCCGGGCTGAAGAAATTCACCGAGAGAGGTTCGCTGAGGGTAACCGAATGTCTTTGGTTGTTCCCGTCGATATACGAAATGGTATTCGAATTAAGATCGTAGGAGTTCACATCAATCCAATCGGTTCCGTCAGAAGGTAAGCCCATGGCTGCGCGCAGGTTTTTATCAAAAGTGCGCTGCGATTCACTGTCGTACAACCGGTTATAATCAGTTCGTGTGTAGGCAATATTTTCAATTCCAAACACAGAAGTGTCACCTGATGAATAAATCGGGTTTTCAATATCCAGCTGAATAATATGTGAATTGGTTAGCTGGTACATCTGTGCCCAGAAATTAACAGGAGTATAAGAAAAACTTCTCTGGCTGTAGCGTTCGAATGTGAATCCCAGTTTTATTTCATGATTGCCCACGTCAGCCGACAGATTCATGTTTGCGGTTACCTGCTGGGTGTTATTCTGGCCATAACCGGTCTGTTGGTTACCGGGAGCTGACCATAAACCGTAAACTCCGCCAAAAACACCGTTAGGCGTATAACCATTCAGCATTCCGCCTCCCTGGTAAATATCGTCAACGCGTTCAGGATCTGGAAACAGATCATAGTAATTTGAGGTATAATTGGCCAATACAGGGTTGAATTCAGCCCGCTGAAAGGTAACAAGCGTATCAGCAAAGCCATTCATGAGGAAGTTAAATTTAGGTATTCCACCAGCCGTATCAACGCTGAGATCAAAGCCTTTACCCTTGTAGGTATCAAACTTACCCACATAACCATAAGCAAACAGGTTTTCTCCCAACTCCGGGTCACCTGATTTGTTCATAATGCTTGTATAGTCAGCCTGTATGGAGTAATATACATTCTTTATAAGGGCATTCCCTTCTTTTGCGGCAGGGAAACGTTGGGTAAACCTACCGAATACACGCCAGTTGTTTCCTTCGGAGAAGGAGTTGCGCTTATAGTTGAATACAGAGTTGTATAAATCGAAATCGTTCCCTGCATACATACGGTATTGACCTCCAAAAGTAAGGTTGGTATTTTTGGTTGTTTTTACATCCAGTTTACCGGATACGTTCAAATCGTAACCGTCGCTGTTGAGTGTGGTTTTTAAGGACTCCAGGTCGCTGCTGCGAACATAAGCCGAATTCTGGTAGGTACCGGAACCGGTTCCCGATGGCCTGAGCGGATTAGTTTCGAGTTCGGTTAATTTGGCATCGTTCACTTTATAGATGCCCAATGGCAAAGTAGCACCGTCTTTATGGTAATTGAAGTCTGCGGCGATAAAGTAGCCAAGGAGAGCTTCAGTTTTTTCTTTGTTCATGAACAGAGGACCGGTCATATTCAACCCAATACGGTGCATTCCGTAGGGGTCAAGAAATTGGGAAGTCTGCAACTCAAGTCCGCCGCCAAATTTCCTCGATGGGCCTTTGGTAGTGATATTGATAATACCCCCGGTTGCATCGCCGTATTGAGCCGGCACACCGCCAAGTATAACCGATACCTGCTCAATGGCAGATTCAGGCAGGTTGGCTGAACCACGAACCCTGATACCGTCAATATAAGTAACGTTACCATCGGTACGCTGTCCACGGACACTACCTACTTCACCGTCGCGGGAGAATACCCCTCCAACGCTTGTGGCAACACCTTCAGCACTACGGGTCGGCATCTTTGAGATTTCCTCAGAAGTAACAGTAGCCCCGCTGACTGTTTTATCCTTGTCGATAAGAGGTACTTTATACTTGGTAATTGTAACGCCTTCCACCTGTACAGCAGTTGATTCCAACTCGATATTCAGGTATTCAATAATACCCGAACGAATAGGAATGCCGGTGATCTGAACAGGCTTGTATCCAAGAAATGAAGCCTTCACATCGTAGGTTCCCGGTGTAATAGGTTTAATTGTGTACTTGCCATCAAAGTCAGTGGCTGCACCGCCTGCCTGTGTCCCTTTGCTTTCAATAATAATATTGGTGAAAGGGATAGGCTCTCTGGTAGCCTTGTCGATGACTTTACCCTGTAGCGCTCCCGATTGGGCGAGTACGGCTGCGTTTGCTGCCAAAAGCAAAACAAGGAGAAAGAGTAATTTTCTTACCATAAAGATTAAGTTTTTATGTTGCTGTAAATAGTAGTAGCCTACCTTGAAAAAAGCACGTAAAGGTAAAAAGATTTTTAACTTCTGTTAACAATTCGTTATCAAATGAAAAAAAATCAGGTTTAGAAGTATTTCCTGTTAAGTAATTCACTGAAAATGACAGCTTCACGCAGATTAAAATTTTTCGCTATGTGATCATTTTTTGTCAATTGCCTATAAACAGGATGCACTTTCCTGGCATTTTCAGGTTCATTATTGATAAAATTTGTCGGGGAAAATGATGTGACGGGACTTAATTTTGAAATTTTAAAGGCCTCGTTTGATTCATTGCTTTTCGATTCAGGGATCTGATAGTCGTGATTTGCCGGCTGACTTGGTTGGGGTACAGGCGCAGGGACACCTGCAAATTCCCTGAAAATATCTTCAAGCAGCGATTTCCTTTCGCTTCCGGGAATTGGTAAAGGGGAAGACTGCGAAGGCCTGCCTTGTGGCAACCCTGCAGACTGTTGCTTTTTAAGTGCTTTTTGCCTGGCTGAATATAGGGAGTAAGCAACCCATACTATACCTATCAGTATATAAATATAATTTTCCATTGTAAAGTTTTCGGGAATGTTCGCGTAAAGGTATAAATAATATGGATAAGCAAAATATTGTTTTACGAAAAACAATTCCTTATCAGGAAATTGAAGTAAAAAGTTCAATCTGAAAATAAAATAATGGATGCCGGGGTTTTGGCTCCTGATGACTGGTTGCCAGAAGTGAAAGAAGGATTTTCGAATTCACTTTACTAAACGTCATTGTTTGATAAAGGATTCATTTGGCACAGGGGATTTTGGTATTTCTATCTTCCCATACTTCCTCTTTCCCGCGCTCTAATCACAATTCTTCTTTTTAAGGCTTTTTCTTTTCAATGGTTTGTTGAATTTTGCCGCTTTCTTTTTGGTTTGTTTCATCATCTTTTTTGCCTGCTTACTTTGGCGGTCGTGGTATTGTTTCCTGGCTTTCTCATATTCAGCAGCAGCATCTTTATCTGCCTTCTCCTGTTTTTTCAGTGCCTGGGTTTGTTTATCCTTTTTCAATATGCGGCATCCTGCCGCACTAAAAGTTAAAACAGCCAGAAAAATTAAAACTGTTATGAGAGATAATCGGTATCGGATTCGGGATTTAATCATTTATTATTGTTGTGATAATCAGAATGATGAGACAATTATTCCACTTTAAATTTTGCTAAATCCGAAAAGCGTGTTACAATTTTAATCCGATTAAAGCGTTTCAAAAAGTGTTAAGTAGTACTTTTACAACGAAAATACCTTTGCTTAATTGTAATTATGAGAATACTGGCCGTAATAATTTTCTTTTTGCTGGTTGTTCCGGGATGTGACAAGGAGAAACAACCCCAGATACCCTATGTATATGTAAACCTGCAACTTTACCCTAACTCGTTAGATTATATCCCTGAGGGAGGCTATAAGTATATTAATGCCGGATACAGCGGAATTGTGATATACAGGTTTCTGAACGAACAGTTTTCGGTGTATGAGCGCTGCTGCCCGTATGATCCTGAAAAGCCCGGGGCAATAATTACCGTAGACCCCTCGGGCACTACCTGCACCGATTCGGTTTGTATGTCGAAATTTATCCTTTATGATGGAACCCCTTACAGCGGCCCTTCACCTTATACGCTGATGCAATACAGGTGGAGTTATGACGGGGATGCGCTGTATATCTATAATTAATTCAAAATCTTCCTGACAAAATAAAAGCTGCCAGAAATCTGACAGCTTTATACCATATTTGTATTCGATTTTCTAGTAACGGTAATGATCCGCTTTGTAAGGTCCTTCGGCAGGCACTGATATATATTCAGCTTGTTCCGCAGTGAGTACAGTAAGTTTCACTCCGAGTTGATCGAGGTGGAGGCGTGCCACTTCTTCGTCGAGGTATTTTGGCAGACGGTAAACACCTACTTCATAATTGTTTTTCCACAGATCGAGTTGAGCCAGCGTCTGGTTCGAGAATGAATTACTCATTACAAACGAAGGATGTCCGGTGGCACATCCGAGGTTTACAAGGCGGCCTTCGGCAAGCATAAAAATAGCGTGCCCGTCAGGGAAAACATACTTGTCAACCTGAGGTTTTATCTCGATCTTTTCGACATCCGGCATCACATTAAGCTTATCAACCTGTATTTCGTTGTCGAAATGGCCGATATTACATACGATAGCCTGGTCCTTCATTTTCATCATATGCTCCACGGTGATTACATCCTTATTACCGGTTGTGGTAACATAGATATTTCCTTCCGCCAATGCATCTTCAACAGTTGTAATTTCAAATCCCTCCATGGCAGCCTGAAGTGCGCAGATAGGATCAATTTCGGTAACGATTACCCGGGCACCGTAAGCGCGCATCGATTTTGCGCTGCCTTTGCCGACATCGCCATAACCACAAACAACCACTACTTTACCTGCAAGCATTACATCGGTAGCACGTTTGATACCGTCCCATCGACGGGAAGAAGTTGATGCATGCGAGCGGCACCACGAACGTGAAGAACCGTCTGAACCACGGCGCGTAGATCGATAGCGGGAACTGCGCG